>JBEGLK010000186.1:0-4754 GCA_041183605.1 Pseudomonadota bacterium | reverse complement strand
TCAACAAAATCCAGGACAGCGCAGCGGGCTGCGAAATGTCCATCAACCTGATCCCGCACACCGTGCAAAACACGGCGCTGGGTGCGCTGCAGGTCGGCTTTCGCGTGAACCTTGAGATTGACCTGATCGCGCGTTATGTGGAACGCATGCTGGCGCCTGCCGTGACGCCGAGCTGAAGCATCAAGCTCGCCCCGGATCTTTGACTAGTTCGCCGTCGAGCCGGTGAAGCGCCAAAGGTTGATCGCAAAACAGACCAAGCCGAGTCCGACCACGATCGATGCCAGGGCCAGGAGGGGCTCGACGGCCTCATTGCCTTTGAGCAACATGGCCAGCGCAACCATCAGCACAGGCAAGGCGATGTTGTGTGCCCAGAAATGAATCTTGGCCAGCCGGGTCTCGGCTGCGGCCGGCGCGCTGCGATACCACAGGCCGAACAAGGCCATGCTGGCCCAACCCAACAAGTTCAGGTGGGCATGAAGCGGCGTCAAGGTGTGGTCATGGCTTGCGGCCATCACAATGCCCAGCGTCACACCCAGCAAGATATAAATGACCGCCATACGCAAAAAACGATTGCCCATGCCCGTACTCCTCGTTGATAGTATTAGTCAGCGCCTTGTCGGTCACCCTCTGCGTGTTCAAGCTGCAGAAATTGTGACCGACACCCCTGCGCCGGTCCAGTTTAGGTAGCCATCCGACTGATTTCTTGATCTGCGGGAGTAACCACTCTTACAGCATGGCCACATAAAAACATCACCCTATACTTGTCCGGATGTTCAAAGTATTTGCGGTTGCAGGCTTTACCAGCCTGGTGTCGATGCGCTTGTGTGACGCGATGGTGCCGGCACTGGCCAATGCTTTCGCTGTTCAAACGAAAGAAGCAGCCACCGTGATCGCGTCGTTCGCCATTACCTATGGGCTGATGCAACTCGTCTACGGGCCACTGGGAGACCGTTACGGCAAAGCGCGGGTCATCACCTGGGTGTGTGCCCTTTGCACCCTCGCGGCATTTGCTGCCGCGATGGCGCCCACGCTCCAGACGCTGGCCTGGGCGCGGGCCGCGATGGGCGCAGGAGCCGCCGGCATTGTGCCCCTGGCCCTGGCATGGATTGGCGATACCGTGCCGATGGCACAACGCCAGGTCGTGATCGCGCGCTACAGCGCGGCCACCATCAGCGGCATCATGATCGGCGTCTGGTTCGGCGGTTCCCTGACGGAGATCGCGGGCTGGCAGGCGCCGTTTGTGGTGGTGGGCCTGATGTTCATGGTGGTGACCACGATCTTGTGGCGCAACGCGCGAGGCATCACCGCAGCGCCTGCCACGCATCTGCCCTACTGGCGACAGGTCCGCGACCTGTTTGCGTCACCCTGGTCGAAGTGGATCTACGGCTCGGTATGCCTGGAGGGCATGCTGGTCTTCGGCTCGCTGGCCATGTTGCCCACCGCACTCTACGGTTTGTTCAATCTGCCGGGCTCAAAAAGCGGGGGCATCGTGGCGCTGTTCGGCGTCGGTGGCCTGGTCTGGAGTCGCGTGGCCGGCGTGATCCTGCACCGTGTCAAGTTGCCGATCATCGCCCGTGCCAGCGGTTGCATATTGGCACTTGCCTTCGGTTTGTTGTCCTGGATGCCGGACTGGACCTGGGCCATCGGTGCCTGCGCGATGGTGGGCTTTGGTTTTTATCCGTTTCACAGCACCTTGCTGCATAACGCCACACAGCTCTCCGAATCCAGGGGCCTGGCGGTGTCGATGTTTGGTTGCATGCTGTTCATTGGCCAGAGCATGGGTGTCGCTGCCGCTGCCTATATCTTTTCCCGCGCCACACCGCCATGGTTCTTCGGCCTGGCCGCCTGCGGTTTGTTGCTGATGTCCTGGCTGGTGGCCTGGCAGCTTGACAAGCGTTCTGCTCCCGCCTGACAGGCACCGTTCAACAGGGATATTGACGTCCCAGCCGAGGCAAAACAGGCCTCCTATCTGCTACGCTTCAAGCATGCCAAACCAAGCCACCGCCACAGCCATGTCCCCCGCCCTGATCGTCCTGCTGCTGTCGCTGCTGCTTGGCCTGCAACCCCTCACCACCGACCTGTATCTGCCTGCGTTGCCAATACTCACCTCCGACTTAGGCGGCACCATGCCCCAGGCGCAATTGACGCTAAGCGCCCTGCTGCTGGCCTTTGGTATTTCACAACTGGTTTGGGGGCCGCTGTCAGACCGCTTTGGCAGGCGGCCGATTTTGCTGATCGGCCTGAGCGCCTATGTGCTGTCTGCCGTGGGCAGCGCGGTGGCGCCCAGCATGAGCGCCCTGATTGTGTGGCGCACCGTGCAAGGCGCGGCCATGGGCGCGGCGGTGATGTGCGCACGCGCCATCCTGCGCGACCTCTATGTGCCCGTCCAGGGAGCACGTGTGATGAGCAAGGCCTTGAGCGGCCTGGGTGTGATTGCCTTCGTGAGTGCCCCCCTGGGTGGTTTGTTGACCGAGGCCTTCAACTGGCGCATGGCCCTGCTCGCCGTGGCTGTTTGCAGTGCAGTCGGCCTGGGGCTGATCGCCTGGCGCTTCGAGGAGTCCTTGCAACGCAAAAACCCGCTGGCATTACAAGCAAGCACGCTGCTGTCGACTTGGGCCACCATTCTGCGCCACCCCACCTTTTTGGCATTTTCTGCACTGTCAACCACCTCCTACAGTGGTCTGTTCACCTTGTTGGCAGCGTCGTCGTTTGTTTTCATGAATGTGCTGGGCTTGAGCAAGGCGCAGTACGGCGGCTTGATGGCACTCAACTCGCTGGGCTACATTGCCGGGACCTTTTTGTGCCGTCACTGGATGGCGCGCTTCGGTGTGCGTCGCAGCGTCAAGCTGGCTGGCCTGTTGTCTTTGATCGGTGGCACGTCGATGGCCGTGCTCAGCCTGGCAGGCATCCAAAATGTTTGGGCCATCATGCTGCCGCAAATGCTGTTTGTCATCGCTCATGGCGTTCATCAGCCCTGCAGCCAAAGTGGCACGGTGGGACCGTTTCCGCAGGCTGCCGGGGCTGCGTCGGCCATGAACGGCTTTTTGATGATGATCTCTGCTTTTGCCATGGGCAGCTGGCTCGGTGGCCACATGGACGGCACCGTGTTGCCGCTCACCCTGGGTGTATGGTTCTGGAGCACGCTGATTGCACTGTCAGCCTGGATTCTGGTGCAGCGTTATGGAGAGCCTCATGCCGCTTGACAACATGGCCAGCCCTTCACCCTCGGCACAACCCCGCTACCTGGCACTGGCCGGCCCCACCGCCTCGGGCAAGACGGCGGCCGCGCTGGCCATCGCCCAGGCCTGGCCGGTCGAAATCATCAGTGTCGACTCGGCTTTGGTTTACCGGGGCATGGACATTGGCAGCGCCAAACCCACCGCGGCCGAACTGGCCAGCGTGCCCCACCACCTGATCAACATCCGCGACCCGCTGCAGGCCTACAGCGCTGCTGAATTCGTGGCCGATGCCCAGCGCCTGATGCACGACATCACGGCCCGGGGCAAGCTGCCGCTGCTGGTGGGTGGCACCATGCTGTACTTCAAGGCATTGCGCGAGGGCATTGACGACATGCCCCGCGCCGACCCGACCATTCGTGCCGACATCGAGTCACAGGCGGCGCAAGTCGGCTGGCCGGCCATGCACGCCGAATTGGCGCAGATTGATCCGGTGTCAGCGGCCAGGCTGGCCCCGGCCGACTCGCAACGCATTTCCAGGGCGCTGGAGGTGTACCGCATTTCCGGACGACCCCTGTCCACTTTTCAGACCCGACAGTCTGGTCAAAACGCGCCTGCCAAGCCAGACCAGAACAGCCTGCTGATCTCGCTGGAGCCCATTGACCGGGCCTGGCTGCACCAGCGCATTGCCCAGCGTTTTGACGCCATGCTGGCCAGCGGCTTTCTGGACGAAGTCAAGGCCTTGCGTGCGCGCGGAGACTTGCACCCCGACCTGCCCTCCATGCGCTGCGTAGGTTACCGCCAGGCTTGGGAGGCGCTGGATGGCCTGTGGCCAATGAGCGAGTTGCGCGACAGGGGCGTTTTTGCCACACGCCAACTGGCCAAGCGCCAGATCACCTGGCTGCGCTCCATGCCCGAGCGCCAGGTGGTGGCATGCGATGCGGCGGATGCGCTGCAGCAAGTGCTCAAGCTGGTCCGGCATTTCATGGAAAACCAGCCATGACACTGGTCATCCAACACCTTGCCAAACGTTATGGCCAGACGCCGGTGTTCAGCCAGGTCTCGCTGCGCGTGGCACCGGGCGAATTTGTAGCCATCGTTGGTGAATCGGGCGTGGGCAAATCGACCCTGCTCAACTGCATGGCCGGCCTGGATAGCTGGGACAGCGGCAGCGTGGTGCTTGACGGGCAGGACCTGGGCACCCTCAGCGACGAACAACTGGCGCGCCTGCGCCGTGAAAAAACCGGCTTTGTGTTTCAGGCCTTTCATGTGTTGCCCCACCTGAGCGTGGCGCAAAACGTGGCCTTGCCGCTGATGCTGCTGGGCCAGCATGACGACGCACGGGTGCAGGACATGTTAGCCGCCGTCGGACTGGCCGGACTCGGTGAACGCCTGCCACAACAGCTCAGCGGCGGCCAGTTGCAACGTGTCGCCATCGCCCGGGCTCTGGTGCACGAGCCGCGGTTGGTGATCTGCGACGAACCCACCCGCGCCCTCGATTCGGTGACCGGCCACCAGATCATGGATCTGTTGAGCGGAGCCGCCCGGGCGCCCGGGCGCAGCGTGCTCATCGTCACC
>JBEGLK010000185.1:0-5492 GCA_041183605.1 Pseudomonadota bacterium | reverse complement strand
ATGCCACGCTGACCATCAGCGACAGCGGGCCGGGCATCAACAGCGAGTTGCGCAAGCGCCTGTTCCAGCCATTTTCAGCCGGCCAGGCCCACAGCGGAAGCGGACTCGGGCTGGCCATTTGCCTGGAAATCACCCACACCCTGGGTGGCCAGATCGAGCTGGTCAACCGCGGCCAGCCCGATCAAATCGACGGGCTCGACACCACCGTGCGCCTGCCCTTGGCAACACCGTCAGCCAAGGTATCGGCAAACCCGTAAACTGCGGAGGCCTTTCAATGACCGGAGCATTCTGATGAAATGGGTTGCTGATGCCTTTTTGCGTGGAACTGCGCTGCTTGCCGCTGTCTTCACCAGCCTGCTGCTGGGTACACCGCCGGCCATGGCCCAAAGCAGCACGCCATCTGCCAATGCCTGCCCGGCCATCCTGCAATACAGCTTCAACCGCCTGCAGGACGAAGCGCCACAAAAACTGTGCCAATACGCGGGCAAGGTGCTGCTGGTGGTGAACACCGCCAGTTACTGCGGCTTCACCCCACAGTACGAACACCGCCAGTTACTGCGGCTTCACCCCACAGTACGAAGGACTCGAGGCCTTACATGCCAAATACCAGGCCAGGGGGCTGGTGGTGCTGGGTTTTCCGTCCAATGACTTCGGCCAGCAGGAACCTGGCGGCAGCAAGGAAATTGCCGACTTCTGTTTCAACACCTATGGCGTCAAATTTCCGATGTTTGGTCAAGGGAAAACAAGCCACCCCCTTCTACCTGGCGCTGGCCAAGGCCACCGGACAATCACCGCAGTGGAACTTTCACAAATACCTGATTGACCGCAACGGCAAGGTGCTGGCCAGCTTTGCCAGCACGGTCGAGCCCGACAACACCAAGCTGGTGTCGGCCATCGAAAAGGCCCTCTAACCCTGATCCTCGGACCGGCAATAAACGCCGCTGCCGTCGCCCCAGGGAAGCAAAGCGTCACACAGGCCCAAAGGACTTTCGCTGGGCCCGAGAAACAACAGGCCGCCTGGCACCAGGCGCTGATGCAGAGCCTGCAGTACCTTTTTTTGCGTCGGGCGATCAAAGTAGATCAGGACGTTGCGGCAAAAAATGAGGTCAAAGGTCTCGCTGACAGCGGCCAGCTTGACCAGATTGATTGTTTGAAAACGGATCATTTCAGCAAGCGCCGTTTGCACTTGCCAATACTTGCCGACGGGCGTGAAATAACGTCTGCGCAGTTCGTCAGGCAGCCCGCGCTCCAGCTCAAACGCGTCATAACGCCCCCCCTTGGCCTGCGCCAGCACAATGTCACAAATATCCGAGGCCAACACTCGCACGTTCCAGCCAGGAGCCAGCATACCTTCTTCGCTCAGCAGCATGGTGATGGAATAAGGCTCTTGTCCGCTCGAACAAGCGGCTGACCAGATGCGGAGGTCCCGTTTGGTCTGGTTGCGCCACATCGGCAACACTTCCGCGCGCAGGCGGTCAAACGGGCGCCGATCGCGAAACCATGAGGTTTCGTGGGTGGTGAGCGCCGAGACCACAGCCTGAACCAGGGCATCTGCGGGCGCTGAGCTGAGCGCGGGCATCAACGCATCCAGATCCGGCAGGCCGTTGGCTTGCAGCACCGGGCGCAATCGGGAGTCGATCAGATAGTCCTTGTCGGCCCCGAGTTGGATGCCGGCGCGCTCGTACATGAACTGCCGCAGGAACTTTAGCGCTTCAGCCATCAGGAGTTTCCCGCCAGTTTCAGCACCTGGGGCGCCAGTTGCTCCAGCGGCAGAACCGCTTTGCAAATCCCGGCCTGAGCCACGGCACCGGGCATGCCCCAGACCACCGAACTCGCCTTGTCCTGGGCCAGAATGACCGAGCCCCTCGCATGCAGCCCCTGGCAACCCAGCAAACCATCCTGTCCCATGCCGGTGAGCATGACCACCAGCACGCGCAGCGACACCAGATCCGACAAGGAACGCAGCATCACATCGACTGACGGTTTGCAAAAATTCTCGGGCGGACCATTGTCAAGCCGGCAGACCGCGTGCTGACCCTGGCGCGCCATCCGCAAATGACGTCCACCAGGTGCCAGATAGGCATGGCCGGGCAGCAGCAGCATGCCGTGCTCTGCCTCCACGGTCGGTATGCCTGTGTTCTCCTGCAGGCTGTGCGCCAGCGCGGCAACAAAACCCTCGCCCATGTGCTGCGTGACCAAAATCGGAAAAGTCAAGGGTCTTGCGGCCCGCGCCAAACCGCCAAAAAAAACTTGCAAGGCCTGCGGCCCGCCCGTCGACGCACCAACCGCCAACACATCGAAATGACGCTGCGCGCGCTGCGTTGGCGCAGGAGATGTCGAGGGTACGTCCTTGCCAGAGTCCTGGGCCTTGAATGGCGAACCCACCGCCCCAAGGCGCTGCCTGAGCTGCCTTGCAAACTCACCATCCAGTGGCTCATCGTCAAGCAGGACAGGACGCTCCAAGCAACCCAAGCTGGGGTCCCTCATGGAGGCGCATGCCCCATGGTATTTAACCGTGTACAACACCAAACACTTCAACTCAGGCGCACCGGCCATGAATTCGCGAAGCATCTGTTCAGTCGCAGACGCCATGTCCAGCAACACGCACTGGGCGTTTGTCTGGCGCACGATATCCACATCGGGGCGATCCCCCAGGATTTGACCCACGAGGTCAATACCGGGCACGCCGCGCAACAGCCGCCGCAACTGCAAACGCAAGGCCGCGGGCATGGGGGCCAGAAGCACCCGCATCAGATGACGATCATGCGCCGGTGCGGGCAACACGACCCGTGAGTTCAGCTGGCTCCGACGACCCAATACCGGGGAACATGTGACGGATCTGTCGCATCAAGGCCTGATGCGGGTCTTCATCATCGAGCGTGTGGGCCGGCGTCCCCATGGCGGCCAGATTCACCGTGACCGTCACCAAACTCTCCGGCAGGGTCTCGAAGAGTCGTTGCAGCGCGGGGGCACCAATTTCCAGCAGCAGCACATCAGTGCGTGAACGCAGCGTCTGCAAATGCGGTGCACCCAGCATGGCGGTGGCTGCGCCAAAGCTGTCGCCGGGGCGCAGCAGCTGCGACGCCGCTGCCTCGCCAGCCAGCTTGATCGCCCCATGGGCTTCCATCATGCCTTCGCGAACAATGTAAAGCTCACTGCCGGCCTCACCCGCCTGAATCACCACCCGACCCGCGGGAATGCGCACATTGCGGGCCAGGCTGGCGACCAATTTGAGGCCGGCCTCAGGCAAACCTTCGAAGACTGGCGCACGTTCCACCAATTCGAGCAAACGGCTGGCATCCTGGTCCGTCTCAGTGTGCCCGACCTGACGCTCGGTCACGGCAACACTGCGGCCGGCGGGGCGGAGTCCGGCGCGCGCCAGATGCACCAGTACGGCACGGTAAATGGCGCGTGTACCGGGCACCAAGAACTTCCACGGCGAGCTGAACAAAATGACGTATTCCACGCCCTCCAGCGTGATGTTATTGACGGCCACAGTGGGCAGGTTTGCCTGCGGACCAACAAGCGGCGTCAGGGCGTCGAGCGTGGCCGCCTGCAAAATCCGGAATGCCTGTTCGGCGGGAACTGTGCAGTCCAGAATGACACTCAGGCGCCGGGTGCTGGTTTCCTCCGGCAAACTGAAATTGCTGATCGTGAAGGCGCTGAATTTGCTGTTCGGAAAACTGATCACGTCGCCCATCGCGTCCTTGATCCGTGTCGTGCGCCAGCTGATTTCTGCCAATTGGCCAATAATTTCCTTGTCGCCCGAGCGATGGATCTGGATCCAGTCACCGATGCGCGTGGCGCGGTCGATGTTAAGTGCAATGCCGGCAAAAACGTCCTGCAGCAATTCCCTTAGCGCCATGCCCAGCACCAGACCGGCAACCCCGGATGCTGCCCACAGAAAGGTCAGGTCCTGATTGAAAACGATGCGCGCACAGGCCGAAATGGCAACGGCATAAATGATCAGACTCGATATTTGCAGCAACAGTCGTGGCGCAGGCGTGCCGGTGGCCGACACGATAAAACCTTCAAATATGACGTAACGAATGATGCGGTTGGCCAGCACCGCCAGCGAGATGAATCCCACCACACCCAGCACGTTCTTCATCATCGCGCCGGTGCTGTCCATGGCCTCGATGCCAAAGCGCTGGTAGGTTTCCCCACCAAACAGAAACACCAGCAGGATCGCGACGGAAATCAGCAACGGCCCGATCGTCTTGGTGACGATTTGCCGTGATTGTTCAAGAATGGCCATAAGGGGCTCAGGCGGTGCGAATGCGATCGGTTTCGGTTTGCAGGTGCTGTGCCATGCCCGTCAGCGACTGCATGGTGGCCGAAATCTCTTCCGAGGCGCTGGCCGTGGTTTGCGCCACTGTTTGCAGGCGCACAACACGGTCCTTGAGCAACTGCATCATGGCGCTTTGCTCTTCGATGGACGCGGCAATGGACTGGATGGTTTCGCCGCTTTGCTGGGACATGTGCACGATCTGGCCCATGGATGTACGGGCCTCACTCGCGGTGCTGACGCCGGAACCCACCGCCGTAGTGGCCTCCTGCACCAGAGTGCGAATCTCGCGCGTTGCGCCGGCCACTTCTTCGGCCAGCGCGCTGATCTTGTGGGCGATCAAACCAAAACCGCCACCATGTTCGCCGGCACGCGCCGCTTCCAGTCCGGCATTCAGCGCCAGCACATAGGTCTTGTCGGCGATGCTGGCGATCAGCTCGCTGATCTGGGTGATGCGGGCATTCTTGTCGGCAATGCCATTCACCGCCTCACCCAGGCTGCCCAGTGTGGTCTGGCCGCCTTGCGCAGACTCCACGGCCTGGCGCGCCAACAAGCGGGCGCGGTCGGCATTTCTGGCAATTTCTCCAATGGCAGAGGCGGTCTGCTCGATGGCGCCGGAAATATCCACCAGCGTCGTCATCTGACCCGAGGCATGACGGGAAACTTCCACCGCGGCTGCCGTAGTTTCACCGGCGGAAACGCTGACATGAACCGTTGCCTGGCGCACCTCAACCATCACGCTGCGCAGTTGTGCGACGGCCTTGTTGAGGTTGAGCTTCATCGCGGCAAATTCACCCTGGAAGCTGCCGTCAATCGTGTGGGCCAGATTGCCATCCGCCAGCGCAGTGGCATAGGCCGAGATCGAATCCAGAATACTTACCAGCACATCGAGGCTGCGGTTGACATTGCCTTTGAGGGCGCGCAGCTCGCCGGAGTATTCGCCAGTCATGCGGCCGCGCACGTCGCCTGCAGCCAGCTTGGCCATCACCGAGGCCACTTCGTGCAGCGGTTCGGCCAGCGTGCCGAGCAACGCATTGGCACCACTGATGAGTTTGGAAAATTCACCTTTGTGACGCGCCGGATCGGCGCGCACCGACAGCGTGCCGGCACGGGCCGCGTCAATCAGTTCGCCCAGGTCATGCGACACCGCCTGCAGGGTCTGCGCGATTTCGGCCGTCGCACGGATCATTTGCCCCGGTTCGTC
>JBEGLK010000184.1:0-4781 GCA_041183605.1 Pseudomonadota bacterium | reverse complement strand
GCTCTGGGTTGGGTGGGTCTGGTCACCATGGGTTCCATGTATTACCTGATTCCTCGCCTGTTCGGGCAAAAACAGATGTTCAGCGTGAAGGCCATTGAAGTTCACTTTTACATGGCCACCATTGGCATCGTGCTCTACATTGCAGCGCTCTGGATTGCAGGCGTGATGCAGGGCCTGATGTGGAGGTCCATCAATCCCGATGGCACCCTGACTTACACCTTTGTGGAATCGGTCAAGGCCAGCTATCCGTTCTATGTGCTGCGTTTGGCCGGTGGCTTGTTGTATCTGGTTGGCATGCTCATCATGCTGTGGAACACGATCAAGACAGCCACGGCAGGTCGTTCTGTCACGGTCAACATTCCGGCAGTTGCTGCACACGCTTGAGGTATCAAAACTATGTCTAATACAAATAACGGCGGCGGACTGTCGCATTCGACGCTCGAAACCAACAACGGGCTGATGATCGTCCTGATCCTGATCGTGTTGCTGTTTGGTGGCCTGGTTGAAATTGTTCCCCTTTTCTTTCAGAAGTCCACCACGGTTGCTGCGCCGGGTCTGAAACCCTACACCGCACTCCAGTTGGCCGGGCGCGACATCTACACCCGTGAGGGTTGCTACAACTGTCACTCGCAGATGATCCGGCCATTCCGCGCCGAAACCCTGCGTTATGGTCCGTACTCCAAGGCCAATGAGTTTGTGTATGACCATCCCTTCCAGTGGGGCAGCAAGCGTACCGGCCCTGACCTGCATCGTGTCGGTGGCAAGTACAGCGACCAGTGGCAGATCACCCACTTGAACAATCCGCGCGACCTTGTTCCGGAGTCGATCATGCCTGCATATCCCTGGCTTTTGAAGACGCCGGTGGATGCCGCCAGCATGCCCTCGCACATGAGCGCGCTGCGCAAAGTGGGCGTTCCGTATACCGATGCCGAAATCGCAGCTTCGGTCGAAGAACTCAAGGGCAAGACCGAGATGGATGCCATCGTGGCCTATCTGCAGGTTCTTGGCACGACGTCTAAATAAAAGGGGAGGCCTGTATGGAGCTTGATGTCAACGCACTGCGCTCATGGGTCACCGTGGTCAGTTTTCTGGTTTTCATCGGGATCATTGCCTGGGCTTACTCCCGGAAAAATGCCGCTGACTTCGACAACGCTGCCAACCTGCCTTTTGAGCAGGACTGACCCTCTCACCCGATTGGAAAAATAATGAGTGATTTCACAAGTAATTTTTGGGAAATATATATTTCTGGCATTACTGTGGTCGGCATCGTTGCCTGCCTTGTCTTGCTGTTTGTCACAGGGAAGATGAAAGCTTCCACCGCCAGTGACAACACCACCGGTCATGTCTGGGACGGTGATCTGCGCGAAATGAACAATCCGCTGCCACGCTGGTGGAGCTACATGTTTGTTCTGACCATTGTGTTCTCACTGGTTTATTTGGTGCTTTATCCTGGTCTGGGCAGCAATCCCGGCACATTGGGATGGTCGTCTGCCAAGTTGCATGCTGACGAGGTTGCCAAGGGGAATGCTGAAACCGCACCGATTTATGCCAAGTTCATGGCGATGAAACCGGAAGATGTGGCCAAGGACGCACAGGCAATGGCGATCGGTGAGCGCTTGTACGGCAACAATTGCGCACAATGCCATGCCTCTGATGCCCGCGGCAACAAAGGTTTCCCCAATTTGACCGATGGTGACTGGCTGCATGGCGGCACACCTGACAAGATCAAGGAAACCATCACGGGTGGCCGTGTCGGCAACATGCCCCCCATGGCAGCTGCAGTGGGTTCTTCGGAGGATGTGAAGAATCTGGCCCAATACGTTTTGAGCCTGTCAGGCAGTCCCCATGATTCGGCTCGTGCCGCCTTGGGTAAAGAAAAGTTTGCTGTTTGTGCGGCCTGCCATGGTCCTGACGGCAAGGGCATGCAGGCGGTCGGTTCGGCCAACCTCACTGACAACATCTGGTTGCACGGGTTTGGTGAAAAAGCCATCATTGACATGATCAACAATGGCAAGACAAACGTGATGCCGGCACAAAAAGATAAATTGACTGAAGCACAAATTCATGTTTTGACATCCTATATTTGGGGCATGTCCAACAAGTAATGTGTTGACTTGGGTTTAAACGCCTGGTCGTCTGAATGTAGGTGACCAGGTTTTTTGTTTTTGGTCAGCCCGACTTATGCTTTATCCAGGAAACTGAAATCACTCATGAACAAACCAGTCGAAACGTCAAGCGCACCGTGGTGGAAAAATGGTTTTGTCTGGATGATCATCGCCGGGCCCGCCATGGTGGTGGTCGCCGGCTTTGTGACGCTTTATCTTGCGATGAGCCGCCCCAATGAAATTGTCGATGAAAGTTTCCACCAGACACGGCAGACAGATCAGTCGATAGAAGCACGTCGACAACAAAGCGGCCAAGTGCCAGCCATGCTGGGTCGCAACCACGCGGCCACTGGTATCGTGCCGGCGGCCAAGTGAGCGCCAGGAAGGAGCCCAGCTTAGCTTGGGTTCACGATTTCCTGTAGCGCTTGTGTATTGAGGATATGAACGTGGCGTTGTTTGACTTCAACAATGCCATCCTCTGCAAATCTTGAGAAGGTACGGCTGATGGTCTCCAGCTTGAGGCCAAGGAAACTGCCGATTTCTTCACGGGTCATGCGCAGAATCAACTCTGACTGCGAGAAACCGCGTGCGTGCAGTCGTTGCGCGAGGTTCAACAGAAATGCAGCCAATCGCTCCTCGGCGCGCATGCTGCCAAGCAACAGCATCACGCCGTGTTCACGGACGATTTCACGGCTCATGATCTTGTGCACGTGGTGTTGCAGAGCAGTCACCTCACGTGACAAATCCTCAATTTGTGCAAAAGGCATGGCACAAATTTCTGCATCTTCCAGAGCCACAGCATCGCAGGTGTGATGGTCGTTCACGATGCCGTCCAGACCGATCACTTCACCTGCCATTTGAAATCCCGTGACCTGATCACGGCCGTCTTCCGAGGTGATGCAAGTCTTGAAGAACCCGGTTCGAATGGCATAGAGGTTATTGAACTTGTCGCCATTGTGGTACAGCGATTCACCGCGTTTGATCTTTTTTCGAACACCAATGATGGCGTCGATGCGATCAAGGTCACCCTCGCTGAGTCCGATGGGCATGCACAATTCGCGCATATTGCAATTGGCACACGCGATTTTGATGGTCTGATGATTCATTGTGCTGATTTTGACACTCTTTAGCTTTGATCTCTGACTTAAATCAATTTTAAGCCTAAGCTCAATGGCTCATTTATTCTTTAATAAGTTGATCAACATCAAGAAAAAAATGATTTTTCAGGGCATATTCCAAGCAACGCCAAAAGGACAAAGAATGATTGAAAGTGCCGCTGAGCCAATTTCCGAGAGCCTGATTCGCCAATACGATGTGTCCGGTCCACGGTACACGTCGTACCCGACGGCTGACAGATTTGTGGAAGCTTTTACCTCGCAGGATTACATCCAGGCTTTGGAGCAAAGGCGCTCAGGAGCCGCCGCACTGGTATTGCCCTTGTCGCTTTACGTTCATATTCCATTTTGCGAGTCGCTTTGTTATTACTGCGCCTGCAACAAGATCATAACCAAGCACCATGATCGGGCCGCGGCTTACCTGCGTTATCTGAGCCGGGAAGTAGACCTTCACGTCAAGCACCTTGGCCAAGGGCAGGTTGTTTCGCAATTGCACTTGGGAGGTGGTTCACCCACATTCTTGTCTGATGACGAACTGCGTGAACTGATGCACATGCTTCGGCGTAATTTCGCATTGACACCAGATGGCGAGTACTCGATTGAAATCGATCCACGTACGATCGATTCAAAACGACTGGATACACTGGCCGAACTGGGCTTCAATCGCCTGAGTTTTGGTGTCCAGGACTTTGATCCGGCGGTGCAAAAGGCTGTCCATCGCATTCAGCCTGCCGAACAGGTCTTTGCGTTGGTGGCTGCCGCCCGCCGCAAAGGCTTCGAGTCAGTCAACGCCGATCTGATTTACGGACTTCCAGAGCAAACACCAGAGTCATTCGGGCGCACCATCAGTCAAATTATTGAACTTCGCCCTGATCGCATTGCCTTGTATGCCTACGCACATTTGCCGGAACGTTTCAAACCGCAACGACGCATCTCATCGGTTGAGATCCCAACAGGTGCAGCCAAGGTGTCCATGTTGGCGCAATCCATGGCCGCGTTCATGGCAGCCGGTTATGTCTACATCGGCATGGACCATTTTGCCTTGCCTGAAGACTCCTTGGCTGTGGCCAAGCGACAAGGGCGCTTGCATCGAAATTTCCAGGGTTACAGCACACAGCCCGATTGCGACATGATTGGTCTGGGGGTATCGTCCATCGGACGTGTAGGTGCAAGCTACAGTCAAAACGCAAAGACGCTGGAAGAGTATTACGATTTTCTGGATCAAGGCCAATTTCCTGTGGTGCGAGGTTTGGCATTGACTCGTGATGATCTGGTGCGTCGTGCCGTGATCATGGCTTTGATGTGCCAGGGACGTCTGTCTTTTGAATCGATCGAACTGGCCTATCTCATCGACTTCAAGCAGTACTTTCAGAAGGAACTTGAAACACTGCAAACCCAGGTGGGGCAGGGGCTGGTGACTCTGGATGACACTGGAATTCAAGTGACAGCCAAAGGGTGGTTTTTTGTCCGGGCAGTGGCCATGGTTTTTGATAGTTATTTGCAAACTGACCGCACACGCGACAAGTTCTCCAAAATCCTTTAAATTGGCGAGATGCAAACA
>JBEGLK010000183.1:0-5851 GCA_041183605.1 Pseudomonadota bacterium | reverse complement strand
TCACACCGTAGAAAGTCGTCCCCGTCACCGTCGGTCCGTGACAGCTCACGCAGTTGCTGCTAATCCCGCCGTGGCTGAACTGCGCATTGGCAAAGGTGGTCATTCCCGCTGCCGGCACCAAGCCCGTTGGCACGCTGTTGATGTGGCAACTGTCGCACGCCGCCGTAGTGGGCAAGTGCGCCGGCGAGAGCTTGTTGATGGTGGTCGGATACACCCCCACAAAGCTGCTCGGTGTCACCGCTGAGCCGTGGCAGCTGGCACAACTTTGCGTCATGCCGCTGTGATTGAACAAGGAGCCGCTGAAGTGTGCTCCATTGGGCACCGGGGTTGCTGCAATGCTGGAGTTGGCCCCCACGTGGCAGCTCTCGCAACCCAGGGTGCCCATCGAGATATGGTTGGCAGGCACGGTCGGGATGACGTGCTTCATGTTGGCACTGTACAGGGCCGAGTTGGCCGTGCTGTGGCACTGCACACAGTTGCTGCCGGTCGATTGGATATTGGCGTGAATCGCTCCTACCGTGGGCAGCTTGGAGAAGTCGCCATGACACGCAGAGCAGGTCGCACCTGCAGCCACTGGAATGTGGTTGGCCGGCATGGACGGTCCGTTGAAGTCTACAAATCCACTGTGGCAGCTTGAGCATTCGCCCGCCGGGTGGGAGGCATCGGCCACGTTGAATTGACCTGCACTGGCCTGAGGCCGGGTCTGGAAGCCTTTGAACGGGGCACTGGTGGTGATCGGGTACTTGTTCATCCCCAACCACAGGTATCCGCTTTCATGGCAGCTCGAACAGTTGCCCGTCACCCCGCTATGAATCATGGCCGCTGTGGGCACCGGCGTCTCAAACAGGCTGCCAGGCACGGTACGGGTCGCGTTGGCCGGCACCAGCGCCGACGGCGTGCTACCCGCATGGCAGTTCTCGCAGGTGGTCGAGGTCGGCAAGTGCGCCGATGCCCCCATCGGCGAGCTCGGCGGCATCACAATGATGTTGCTCACACCGTAGAAAGTCGTCCCCGTCACCGTCGGTCTCACACCGTAGAAAGTCGTCCCCGTCACCGTCGGTCCGTGACAGCTCACGCAGTTGCTGCTAATCCCGCCGTGGCTGAACTGCGCATTGGCAAAGGTGGCAGCGCCAGCATTTGCGCCATCCACCGTAACCAGGCCGGACGGAATGCTGTTGATGTGGCAGGTTTCACAGGAAGCCGTTGTTGGCAAATGGGCAGGTGACAGTGCTGCGATGTTTTTGGGAATTACTCCATAAAAACTGCTGGACGTAATGGATGCACCATGACAAGCATCACACCCCGTGCTGATACCGGAGTGACTAAATGCTGAATTTGAAAACTTCGATGCCTCGGTCACCGGCAGCGTCAAACTCGAATTGCCACCCACGTGACAGGATGCGCATCCCAACGCGCCCATCGGGATGTGATTGGCGGGCGGCGCAACAATGGCAGGCACCATCTTGGCTGTGTTGAAACGTGCTGCATTGGTCGCACTGTGACAGACTTCACAATTGGTGCTGGTCGACGGCGCGTTAGCATGAATCGCCGTCATTGACGGCATCTGGCCAAGATCGGACAGGTTATGGCACGCCTGACAGGCCGCACCAGGCGCCACCGGGATGTGGTTTGAAGGCGCCTTGTAGGTTCCAAAACTCAGCGTCGTGTGGCATGTGCCACAGGACTGCCCCGACGCCAGGGCATTCAGGTGTGTCGCATCTTTCGGATTGGTCTTGATGCCGGGATATTGCCCCGAGTGACAAGTTGAACAACTGTTGGGCTGAACCAGCGCATGACTGAATACAGCGTCCTGAAAACGCGCCATTGACGCGGTATGGCAAGTCTCACAGGCTGCGCTGGTTGGCAGGTGTTGCATGGACTTGACCATGGTCGCCCGCGGATTGTTCCATCCATGGCAGGAGCCGCAATCCTTGGGTGTGCCCTTGAACAAGCCCTTGGTATGGCAAGTTTCGCAGCGCACGTCCTGGTGTCGGCTATCGAGCACAAATCCGGTCCGTGCATGATCAAAATCTGTTCCTCCGGTTTGCGTTTGACCAAGCAGTGGCAAGAAAAAAGGAATACATACCGCCAGGATCAACGCAGCTCGCATGAACCACGCCGGGCGACCATTGAACAATTGCTTCAAGACATCCATGGTCTGTCGCCCCGGTTATATGACAAGTGATATGGCTGCATTTCGGTCACCCAACCCAGCTGCCGCCTGAATTTCTTCCAGCTTTGCACCTGATGGCACAACTCGCATCGCTGACCAAATGCACCTGAATGAATGTCGTGCCCCTGGTGACAGGAAACACATTTGCTGCCAATAGGCGCACTCCTCTTGTCGGTCGCGGCGGGCTTGGTATGACATTTCTCACAGGCGACCTGGCGGTGCGCGCCCTCAAGCGGATAGGAAGTCTGTTTGTCGTGATCGAAGGACACCAAGACCCAGGCCCGCACGTTATGGCAAGACTCACATTGCTTGCCAAACGCCAGTTTGTGCTTGTCATGCTTCTGATGGCAGGAATAGCAGTCGCTTCGTGCGTCCTTGTAGCGCAAAGTTAGGTGGCAACTCTTGCATTCCAGCAACAAATGACGACCAGCCAGCGCAAACCGGGCCATGGCATGATTGAAGCTCGTGCCCTTCCAGGACTTGTCGTTGTGACAAGTGCCGCAATCGGAGCTCAACTGTCCTTCGTGTTTGTCGTCTTTTTTATGGCAAGACAAACAGGTCTTGTCGGTATGGCGCATGTGGGTCAGGTCTTGATGGCATGAAGAGCACTTTACCTTTCCGTCAGCATGGGCATTGCGCAATGGAAACCGGGTTTTTTCGTGGCTGAAACGGCCCGAAGTATCCTTCCAGTTCGTCTCGGCATGGCAATCAACACATTGATTTCCAAGGTTTTTTTGATGCCTGTCGTCCTTTGCGTGACAGCTGTAACAATCCGATGGCGCCTCTTTGAATTGCAACGTTTTGTGACAATTTTTACAGTCAGTCGTAGCGTGTTTGCCACGCAATGGGAAGCTGGACAGTTGATGATCAAATTTTCCGCCTTCCTTCCAACCACGCTCTGAGTGACAGGACGCACAGTTTTCCCCCAAATTGGATTTGTGCTTGTCGTCCTTGCGATGGCAGGAAACACACTCCTGCGACAACTTCACTTTGTAGAGATGATCTGAATGGCATGAGCTACAGGGGGGGCCTCGATGCTTTCCAACGAGTTTGTATTTAGTGCTTTGGTCGTGGTTGAAGGTGGACTTCTTCCAGGAGGTCACTTCGTGGCAGGTGTCGCACCTGTCACCAAATAATCCCTTGTGGCCTTTCGCATCGTCGTCCTTCTTGTGGCACCCCAGACACACTCTTGGCGCATCCCGGTACTCACTGCTTTTGTGGCAGCTGGCACATTTGACTTCTTCGTGTTTGCCTACCAGGGCAAAACGCGTTTTGCTGTGGTCAAACTTGACTTCTTTCCAGGACTTGTCCTCGTGGCAATCGGCACATTTTTCACCCAGGGAGCCCTTGTGCTTGTCGTCCTTGCGGTGGCATGCAACACATTGTGAGGGGGCCTCACGATGTTTCCTGCCCGCCACGTGGCACTTGGCACAGGCGACATCCTTATGTTTGCCACTGAGCCCATAATCGGTCTGCGCATGATCGAATGACTTCTCGTTGAGTTGAACGATGCGTGCTTTTCGCCCCTTGTGGTCGGTATGGCATTCGTTGCAGACCTGTTGCGTTTGTCGCCCATGCAAGCCGGTTTTGGAACGTATATCCGAGCCAATTTCCTTGTGGCAACTCATGCACACACCAGATTGTGCCTGCCGATCAAATTTGACGTGGCAGTTCTTGCACTCGCCTTCAAGCTTGGCATGCCCCTGCACCAGCTCTCCTGGTGCCAACACCGACTCCAGACTCTGGGCTTGAAGTGTGGGGACCCAAAGCAGAAATGCCACTACCAAGCATAACCATCGTGTCCAATCAAGAGGTCGCCAGTTGAACACACGTGCCATGTCTGACTCAGTAAATGTGAACAGCCGCAACGTGTGCCAACACGCTCCCAACCATCAGGTAAACGAACGGAATGTGCAGCACATGCCATAACGCGAACATCCGTTCATATGCGGTGAACTGCGCCACACGCGTCACCGCAATCAAGTACAGCCAGACCAACTTCTTTGCATGCTTGTTGCGCCGCACCAATTCTTTCGAAGACCAGCCATGATGCTTTGCCAACGATGCCAAAGCCCTGCGCAAATCCGACACCGATTTTTCGTAGACCCACAACTGATGTACCGGGAGCCACATGACCTGCCGAAGATCAGTGAGAAACCCGCGTTCCAGCTTGAGTTGTTGTTTTTGAAACTCAATCAAGCGTTGCTCAACCTTGGGAGAGAAAGCCAGCCGGGACCTGGCATCTTCCTGCTCCATCCCGGCGCGGAACTGCAAGTCTTCGAATCTCGACTTTTCACCATGCAAGCCCCGGTTCACGCGTGCATAGATAAAACGTCCGATGACACCACTCAAGGCCACGATCACCATGCTGAAAAGCGCCACGGCGGCATTGGTAGAGCCAATGCGAAAGGTGGAATGTGACAAGATAAACATGGGCCCCGCCACTCCCAGAACCATGTGAGCCCACAACCAGAACTTGACGCGTCCCCAGTTTCTTGAAAACCGGAAATGCTTGCGGATCGGATAACTAAAAAGCATCAGCATCATCACCGCGCCCACCACACCCAGCCAATACCCAATGTCATCACCTGACTTGAACAAGCCAAGCCGACTGATCCACCAGGTGAAACCTACACAAGACCAGATCGCCACATAGACCAGCACATCACTGAGCAGTGAACTTGAAAACTGCGTGTTGACCATCTTGGACGGCTCACCTTCCGCAGCGTTAGCCCAGACCGTATCACTCACCAGTTTGGTGTCTGGATAATCTGACTCGTCTACATCAAAAATTTGGGTTGGCGGATTATCCAGATAACTTGTCATTTTTTATCAATTTACTAGCCACCATTGAGTCAACACCATTTCTCCATAATGAACCGAGACCCCAATCTGACCATGCCTCACATTCATGCGGGCTGACACAGCAAGTCGACGCAATTCCGAACTGCGACCAGCCAATGACACCATTTAATGACCCTCAGTTGATTATGAAAAATCGCTCACGATCAAACAATGCAAAAAAGGAATTTATCAATGCTTATTCAGATTTCTGATTGTTGAGACCTTGCAGTTCATCGATCAGCAGAGTAAAAATGAAAAAATGGGTGTTTATTGCTTGGTGTCGCAAGACGGACATGCGGTCCACTCGCGCAACGGGTCCAGCCAATTTTGAGCCGTACTGGCGGACTTGCAAAGGGCACCTGTAACAAAGCTGTTACAGGTTCGCGTTTAAGCCGAATTCAGCAGCGTAGAAATCCCCGCAGCATCACATCCATGATTACAGAGATTGGTACCTGAGCCTTCTACCAGGAAAAGAGTGAACAGGCGTTTTTGGGCCTGTTCGCGTCACACCAAAGGCCTGACTTTTTCAGCAGGGACGTCCGGCGCGAGCCAACAGCCAGGCAGGCGCGTCCTGCAATGCCACCGGCCGCAAGAAGCGGTCAATCGCAGCATCACCCACCGAAGTCGTCATGGGCTGAGTGGACGATGGCCATGGGCCACCGTGTTGCTGAGCAGCGGTCACAGCCACACCCGTGGGTACGCCGGCAAAAAGTACGCGCCCGGCAATCGCCATGGCACCGCGTACCAAGGCCTGGTTCTCGGTCGAATCCTGCTCTGTGCCCCACAGAGTCACCGTCAAGCTGCCGCCCACGGCTTGCAGGACTTCCAGCACTT
>JBEGLK010000182.1:0-6318 GCA_041183605.1 Pseudomonadota bacterium | reverse complement strand
CGCCAAAAAAGCCAAGGTCGAAGTGACCGGTGACGACATGCGCGAAGGCCTGACCTGTGTGCTGAGTGTCAAGGTGCCCGAGCCCAAGTTCTCCAGCCAGACCAAGGACAAGCTGGTCTCGAGCGAAGTGCGCGGCCCGGTCGAAGACATCGTCTCGAAGTTGTTGTGGGACTACTTGCAAGAGCGCCCGGCCGACGCCAAGATCATCGTCGGCAAAATCGTCGAGGCTGCCCGCGCCCGGGAAGCGGCCCGCAAGGCGCGCGACATGACGCGCCGCAAAGGCGTGCTCGACGGCATGGGCCTGCCCGGAAAACTGGCCGACTGCCAGGAAAAAGACCCGGCCATGTGCGAAATCTACATCGTCGAGGGTGATTCCGCCGGAGGTTCGGCCAAGCAAGGCCGTGACCGCAAGTTCCAAGCGATCCTGCCCTTGCGTGGCAAGATTTTGAACGTGGAAAAAGCGCGTTACGAGAAGCTGCCAACGACGACTTTGATGTGGCCAAGCTGCGTTACCACCGCATCATCATCATGACCGATGCCGACGTGGACGGCGCCCACATCCGCACCCTGCTGCTGACCTTCTTCTACCGCCAGATGCCGGAACTGGTGGAGCGCGGCCACATCTACATTGCCCAGCCGCCGCTCTACAAGGTGAAGGCCGGCCGTGAAGAGTTGTACCTGCAGGGTCCGACCGACCTCGATAATTTTCTGCTGCGCGTGGCGCTGATCAACGCAACGGTCTACACCGGAGGTGACAACAACACAGCCTTGACCGGCGACGCACTCACTGAGCTGGCGCGCAAGCACCAACAAGCTCAAAACGTGATTGCCCGGCTGGCAAACTTTCTGGACGTGTCTGCCTTGCGTGCCATTGCCGATGGCGTGGCGCTCAACCTCGACACGGTGGCCGATGCCGAGGCCTCAGCCATCGCCCTGCAAGCGCAATTGCCCGACGCCGAAGTGGCTGGCGAATTCGATGTGCGCAGCGACAAACCCATCCTGCGCATCAGCCGCCGCCTGCACGGCAACATCAAGAGCCCTGAACGAAGTCGCCAAAACCTTCAAGGGCTTGCTCAGCGAAGGTGCACGGGTCACGCGCGGCGAAGGTGAGCGTCAAAAAGAACAAAAGGTCAGCGACTTCCGCGAGGCCATGGCCTGGCTGATCACGCAGGCTGAAGGCTCAACCAGCCGCCAGCGTTACAAAGGCCTCGGTGAAATGAACCCCGAACAGCTCTGGGAAACCACCATGGACCCCGCGGTGCGCACCTTGCTGCGCGTGCAGATCGACGATGCCATCGAAGCAGACAAGGTGTTCACCATGCTGATGGGTGACGAGGTCGAGCCGCGCCGAGACTTTATTGAAACCAATGCCCTGCAGGCGGGGAATATTGATATCTGATTTGTGATATCGGCCTCAATCTTTCGAATATTCGAACTTCTCTCCAGCAAGGAAAAGAAATTCCTGCTGGTGAGCTACATCGTGCTGTTGGGGTACATCGTGCTGTTGGGGTTGATTTCTGCGCCGCTGATTTATTTTGACTTTTCTGAAGCCCTGTATCAGTTCAGCAGGAGCCACGAAAATCAGCAACTTGATGAATTCATGTTGATCGCGGTCGTTGCGGTATTTTTGCTAAGCATCTATCTAATATTTATTGCGAGTTCTCTTGGTAAAAGATTAATTTTTGCCAAATCCGAGAAGCAGGACCTGAAGCGTTCGATTGAGCAGTCCCGTCACCTTGTTGCCATGGGGAAAGTGTTGGGGGGCGTATCCCACTCGGTTAACAACCACTTGTTGCCAGTGATTGCTTTGACAGAAGAGGTGCTTGCGGGTCTTGACCCTCATTCCGAGGCGGCGAAAGACCTCTGCGTGGTACGAGATGCAGCGATTGGAGCAGCCCACATTCTGACGCAGTTGAAGAACTTTTCCAGACAGGAAATGGCAGTCCGTGAAACCTGCAATCTGGGCCTTAGCCTGGATAAGGCAATCGATTTATGCGAAAAAATCATCCCCAGTTCCATTTTTCTTTACAAGGATCTTGATCCGTGCACGGTGCAAGTGGCACTGTCCGAGCTTTCGTTGGAGATCGTGGTCTTGAACCTGATCAGCAACGCCGTAGATGCCATTGGCGGGGCTGCGGGCAGGATTGGTATTTCGTTGGCGCTATCTGATATTCCGGCTGAGGCAAGCGATGCGCTGAAGGCCTATTCGACGTGGGTAAGCATCAAGATCGAAGACTCCGGTGCGGGCATGTCAAGTGACCAACTCGTCAAGATATTTGACCCGTTCTATACAACCAAATCAAAAGACAAAGGCACCGGGCTTGGTTTATCAGAAACCTACGGCATCATCAAGGCCGGTGGTGGTTACATCAATGTGGAAAGTGTTCTTGGCGCTGGGGCCACTTTTACAATTCAATTGCCGGTATTGTTGAATGAGGAGCGGTTGGGGCATTCGCGGTTTACCCCACTCTAAATGGAACAACGATGGCGCATATATTTCTTGTCGAAGACGATCCGTATGTTCAATACACCTTGGGCAAGATTCTCATGAGGGCGGGGCACACGGTGGATGGCTTTGAAAATGGTCGTCTCGCCCTTGACCAACTTCGGATGAAGCCGCCTGATCTGGTCATTACCGATGTTGTCATGCCCGAGCTTGGTGGCTTGGAGATGCTGGCTCAGTTCAGGGCATTCAATGCGGTCGTACCGGTGTTGGTGGTGTCAGCTGGCAGTTCAAAACTTTCAGAGGATTTCAAGGAAATGGCTGTCCAGTGCGGCGCAAATGGCGTGCTCCTCAAGCCGTTTGATCGCGCCACTTTTCTTGCATGTGTAGCCGAGCTTTTGCACTAGGCGAGCTTTTGACGCCATCTGTAAAGAACGGTTTGTAAACTGGGTAGATCGGCCGAATTGGCGTAAAACCCCAATATGTCTGCGACTTGGCAAAGCTCTGGAAATATCTCACCCAGATCGTTTGACCACGCTTCAATCATCAACAGTTGACCGGTTCGCATCAGTTGTTCAAACTTTTCGAATTCATTGGCCGGAATAGGCGGCAGATCAAGATCGCTAGCCTTTGGCACCATCATCCCTGCGACAGGAATCGTTGTGTCATTGCGGGAAATATCGGGCGTAGGGCGCTGGTTTGTGCTGGAGTAGGCTTCCAGCAATTGCAGAACTAATGTGCTACATCGCTCGGCAATGTGCAATTGATCCAGTTGCGCTGGCGTGGCATCCTTTTTGACTAACTGCAGGCTGCATTGCAGGGTGTGCAGGGCGAGCCGCGTTTCATGGTTGAAGTCGCGCCACGCCTGCGTTTGCAAGGTAGGCCATACATTTTGGTCTGCCATGCTTATTCTTCCTTTGGTGTCCCGTCCTGCCCCGCGTTGGTACACGCCTTTCGATATTCGCGCGGCCCCAAGCCATATCGGCCTCTGAATGCTCTGGAGAAATCGCTGGCATTGCTATAACCCGCTTCGGTTGCAATGATTTGAATCTGGGTGTTTCCTGAAGCCAGACGCTCTCGGGCAATTTCAAGGCGTTGGGTAATATGATACTCATTGACCGTCATGCCAAATTGGTTTTTGAATATCTCGGTTAATTTCTTTTCATTAACTCCGAGTTGATGTGCCAATTTAACGGTGCCTTCCCATTGAAGGTCGGTTGAAGATAATATTTCAATGGCTGCTGCAAGTATTTGACTATTTCTGGAGGTCTCTTTTGAGGTGAATTTATTTTGCGGTAAATAAATATTCTTCTGATCTGTATTCTGATCAGGTATTTTTGCATATCGAAAATGAACAAAAACACGGGCTAATACTTCTTCGGAACTGAAGGGTTTACAAATGTAATCCACTCCACCGGCTGCAAACCCCTCAAGTTTATGTTCAATGGAACTGTTGCCCGATAAAAATATCACCGGAATCTTCCGGGTGATGGGGTCACTTTTAAGGGCACGACAAACTTCATAACCATTCATGTCTGGCATGGAAACATCCAGCAGGATGATGTCCACTTGCCCGATGTGGGCCTTGTTGATGCCGTCCATGCCATTCAGGGCCGCCATCACATTCACCGACTGGCCACGAAAGTACTGCAGCAGCACGGCAACGCTCTGCATCTGATCATCAATGACTAAAACTGTGGGGTGCGGCACGAATTGGGCTCCGACGGAATGGTTGCATGATCCCTTGTCAATGCCAGTATACAAGCTGCCAGGTCGGGGGGGGCTTGTCCCTTGTATTCGGAAGAGTTTTTTGTAACTAAATGCACAACTGCGGAATATGCATTGAAAAAATCTGAATATGCATACTATATAGATGGTTTTTGATAACACTAGTACCTAAGTACAATAGATCATCCAGATTTCTCCGATTAACCTTAAGCTGTCTGACATTCGGCACGATTAGTATAAATATTTGCTCGTGCTATTAACTAATTAATCAGGAGTTTCACATGGCTACAACCATCGCTGCAATCAACGGTACCGGACAGGTTATTGCTGTCAACGCGCAAGGTGTTCAACGTTCGGTCAAGGTGGGTGATGTCCTGCAAAAGGGTGAAATCCTGCGTACCCCAGCCGGCACAGCAGTTGAACTGTTGATGGACGATGGCAAGCCGATGCAGGTCTCGGCCAACCAGGCGGTTCGCCTTGATGAACATGTGACACAGTCCGACCAGCGCCCCACCGCGCAAGACAGCGCCGTCACATCCCCTGCCGGCACAGCCGAAACCGTGATCCAGGCCCTGGCACGTGGCACTGATCTGAGCACCGAGCTTGAAGCCACGGCGGCGGGTTTGGGCGGCGGTGGTGCGGGCGCTGACGGCGGTAATACCTTTGTGCAACTGCTGCGCATCACCGAAGGCGTGGATCCGCTTTCCTATCAATTTGCTTTCCAGGCCCTTCCCGCCGCTGATGTTCCGGTTGTCGCCAGCGCGATTCCGGCAGAAACCATTGCCGCCGCCATCACCATCAACCCGATCGCTGGTGACAACGTCATCAATGTCGCAGAAGCGGCCATTCCGGTGACCACCATCACGGGCACTGTAGGTGCAGATGTCAAACTTGGCGACACCGTGACACTCACCGTCAATGGCAACAGCTACACAGCCGAAGTGGTGCAAGGCGAATCCGGGCTCGTGTTCAGCGTGCCGGTCAACACTGCCGATCTGGTTGCAGACCAGAGTATTGATGTCAGCGTGACCACCAGCAATGCCGCTGGAACCGTAACTGCCACGGCTACGGCCGGCATTGTCTTGGGTCAGGACGTTACGCCGCCACAGGCATTGATCACGATTGACCCGGTCACCGGCGACAACCTGCTCAACTCGGCTGAAACCACGGCAATCACGACGGACATCACGGGAACCGTGGGCGGTGATGTCAAGGCGGGTGACGTTGTGACGCTGCTGGTGAATGGAACGACCTACACGGGAGCAGTAACACTGGTCGACGGCAAACTGGTTTATGACATCCCGGTTGCAACCGCTGACTTGCTAGCTGACAAAACCATCGATGCCAGCGTGACGGTGATCGATTCGGCCGGCAACAGCACCACGGCAACGGCGGCCGATACGGTCGGACTTGTCAACTTGGCACCTGACACCGCCCCAAGCAGCGGCAGCGGTGCCGAAGATAGCGAGGGCATCACCGTGTCGCTCTCAGGAAGCGATGCCGACGGTTCGGTGGCGAGCTTTACGATCAGCAGCCTGCCGCTCAACGGTACCCTGTATCTCAACGGTGTCGCATTGGCGGTTGGCGATAGCGTTCCTGCTACGGGTAACGGCGCTGCAGTGATTTTTGTTCCTGCGGCCAATTGGAATGGCGACACCAGCTTCACTTACGCCGCACTAGACAACGATGGGTTGCCTGATGCCACTCCAGCTACGGCAAATATCACGGTCACACCGGTTAATGACCCGCCAGTATTTGTTGATCCGTTCCATCCCGAAAACACGGTGGCCAGCTACAGCTTCAGTTATGCAGAAAACAGCCAGGATGCGACCGTGCTGGGAACGGTCAAAGCCACCGATGTGGATGCTGGGGCGACCATCACCTACAGCATCACCGGTGGTGACACGAACAACTACTACGAGATCAACAGCAGCACCGGCGCCATCAGTCTGACTCCCGCTGGCGTGGCGGCCTTGACCAACGACTATGAGGCGCTGGCCAATACCCGCGACATTGTTGTCACGGCAGCTGACGGTCAAGGAGCGACAACCGACATCACGGTGAGCCTGACGGAGACCAACGTCAACGAAGCGCTGACCTTCACGAACCCGAACGTGCCGGCTGGGGAAGGCACACCGGCGAGCTAC
>JBEGLK010000181.1:0-4829 GCA_041183605.1 Pseudomonadota bacterium | reverse complement strand
ATCATGCAATGACTTCAACTCGCGCAGGTTGTCCTCGGTTCTGCGCTCGGCCGCCAAACGCGCCAGGAATGGCTCCAGCGCTTCACGCGTCTCCTGCAAGGTTCGCAGTGAGAGCTTGCGCCCCTGCACAAAGCGCCCAATTGCTGTCGCCATCGACTGTTGACCGGGCAGCGTGACCACACTGCCACCAAAACGGCCATGACGTGTCTCCACCAAACCCTCCACCGCCAGCGTCTTCAAGGCGCCTCGCACCGCACCACGGGTCAGCCCGGTCTGGTCGACGAGTTCGCGCTCCGAAGGCAGTGAATCGCCTTCGGCGAGATCACCCCGCAAAATACCGTCACGCAGGTGGTTGGCCAGCACATCGTGCGGCTTGGGCACCGAAATGCGCGTCACGGTAATTCGTTGTTTGCGTTTTTGTATTTCTTGCATACATCCTCGAAGGGCTAATGTTGACCGGACGCCTTGGCGTGCATTTTAGACCTTGACATGTGGTTTTGTGTATATAATTATTAACCATTAACAATTTTATGGGGTGTTTCTACATCCCTCTCCTGCTGAAATACATCCAGTCCATGCACCCGGGTGCAGGCCGTGAAAGGGCAATTATGGATACAAGTAGCAAAGTCATTTTGACCGTCGCCTGCACCGGCGCCTGGCCACAGAAGTCAGACACGCCTTATGTGCCATTGACCCCGCAGGAAGAGGCCGACGAGATTGTGCGCTGCGCTGATGCGGGCGCATCGATTGCGCACATTCACGTGCGTGACGATGCTTTCAAGGCCTCCATGGATTTCGACAAGTTCGCCGAGACGGTGCGGCTGGTGCGCGCGCGCAGCAACATCGTGCTCAACCTGACAACCTCGGGCGGGCTGGGCCTGTCTGACGAGATCCGGATGAAGCCATTTCAGGAGCTGCGCCCGGAAATGGCCTCCTTCGATGCCGGCACCATGAACTGGGCGCACTCCACGGTTTTTGAGAACAGTCCGCGTTTTCTGGAGAAGCTGGCGGTGTCGATGGCCGAGTGCAACGTCACGCCGGAGTTCGAAATTTTTGATGCCGGCATGATTTACAACGTGTTGTATTACATGAAGAAGGGGCTCATCACGCATCGCCCGCACTTCCAGTTTGTGCTGGGTGCGCCCGGCGGCATGACGGCAGAGGTCAAGAACATGATGTTCCTGCTGGACATTTGCAAGGACAACCTGGGGGATAACTTCACCTGGGCCGCGCTGGGCATCGGGCGCGGGCATTTGCCCATCATTTACGCCGCATTGGCCATGGGTGGCCATCTTCGGGTCGGGATGGAGGACAACATCTTCTACCGCAAGGGGCAGCTTGCCAAATCCAACGTCGAGTTTGTCGAGCGTGTCAAACGCACGGTGGCAGAAATTGACAAGTCCGTTGCCACACCGGACGAGACCCGCGCCATGCTCCGGCTCAAGGGCGCGCAGGGTGTAGCTGCCTGATCCATCGATATCAACTCAACCCATCAACAACAAAGGAAGCAAACATGGCTGGTCTTTATTACGAACAACTGGAAGTCGGACGGGTCTTTAAGCACGAGATCCGGCGCACGCTGACCGAGATGGACAATGTGCTGTTCTCGGCGATGACGCACAACCCGGCGCCGATCCACATCGACGCGGAATATTGCCGTGAGAACAGTGAATTCGGCCAGCGCATTGTCAACAGTGCGTTCACGCTGGGGCTGGTGATCGGGGTGTCGGTGGGCGAAACCACGCTGGGCACCACGGTGGGCAATCTGGGGTTTGATGAGGTGCGCTTTCCTGCGCCGCTGTTCCATGGGGACACGGTGCATGCGGAGACTGAGGTCATCAGCCGGCGCGAGAGTGCTTCGCGCCCCAACGCAGGCATCGTTGTTTTCGAGCATCGTGGTTATAACCAGAAGGATGTGCTGGTGGCGCGTATTCGCCGCTCGGCCTTGATGATGAAGCAGCCTGTGGCTTGAAGCAAGGATGGCATCATGATTGCACCTCGTTCTTTTCTCTTTGTGCCCGGCGACAGTGAGCGCAAGATGGCCAAGGGCGGCGCCTCTGCCGCGCATGCCCTGGTGCTCGATCTGGAGGATTCGGTGGCGCCTGAGCGCCTGCCAGAAGCACGCCAGACGGTGCGCAACTTCCTGCTGGCCAACAAGGATCGGGACCGACAGCAGTTGTGGGTTCGCATCAATCCGCTGGATTCGGACAAAGCGCTCGATGATTTGGCGCAGGTGGTGGCGGGTGCGCCCGATGGGGTGTTGTTGCCCAAGTGCGTCTCAGGCGCCGAGATCGTCACGCTGGACCATTACCTGACGGCGCTGGAGCGCCGCGAGGGTGTGACGCAAGGTTCGATCAAGATCATTTCTGTGGCAACGGAGACGGCAGCGGCAATGTTCGAGTTGGGCAGTTACCGCAATGTCAGTGCGCGGCTGTACGGCCTGACATGGGGTGCCGAAGATTTGGCAACCGCTCTGGGCGCTTCTACCAACAGGGCACCCGAGGGTGGCGCCTACGCATTTGCCTACCAGATGGCGCGCAACCTGTGTCTGATGGGCGCCAAAGCAGCTGGTGTGCAGCCGATTGATACGGTGCAGCCGAACTTCCGGGACAATGATGCTCTGGTGACCGAGGTGCGCATTGCCCGCCAGGATGGTTTCACCGCCAAGTTTGCGATTCACCCTGATCAGGTCACGGCCATCAATGCCGGGTTTCAGCCCAGTGCCACGGAGATCGAGAAGGCGCAGGCCATTGTGGCCGCTTTCAAGGAATCAGACGCCCGTGGCGCCGTGCAGCTCAACGGCATGATGCTCGACAAGCCTCATCTCACACAAGCCCTCCAGATCCTCGCCGCAGCAGGCGTGAGCTCGTAGGCTTGCTTTTGGGCGAACGTGCCGCCAGCGCGGACGCCAGCGCCAAACGCGCCCATGAGGCCATCTCATGGGCTGACTCCATCGCCTCGCTTGGGGCGCTGTAGTAACCCATGCTTCTGCTCTTGCCCTTGGCAAGATAGGTAAAACGCTGGCATCCGGCTGCCTCAAATCGAGCGGCCACTTCGGGACTGGCTTTGAGCCACAATTTTTCGCCCTGTCCCAGATCAGCCAGAATGGCGATGGTCAAGCCGTCGATGCTGATGCCATAACCACCAAACATTCGTTTGGCCACACACGGCCCTGCCGTGGACAGCAATTCACAACAGTATTGGGCAAATTCGCTCGGGTGCTTGGCCATAAGAAAAGTCTAGCACTGAGCTCGAAAAAACCCGCAGGTTAATCCGGCACCTCGACCACGAAGCCCTGAATAAAGCTCTTTTGTTCGCCTTTGTGCAGGTAACCCATGGGATTGGCAAGAACCTGACAGGCAAACTCGCGCCCGCCAAAAGTACCCCTTACCGTGTAGTTCTGGTTGCAGTGCAAATGCCCATGCATCCAGACCTGAGCATGAGGCAGCAGCTCATCCAGGCCATTGCAAAAACCCGCCGTTCCGGGCTGATGGCCGTACCGCGGGTCGGCACTGGCAAGCGTAGGTGCGAAATGTGTCACAGCAACAGTTGTGCCCTCGAACGGTGTCGACAAGGCGTCGCGCAGCCACGCTTGGCACTCAAGTGACATCTCCCGAATTGCGTCTGCAAGCATGGGATCACCATGCTTCAAAGTGGTGTTCCTGGACAGGTAAAAGTTGGCGGCCCGAAAGGCCTTTTCGCGCAACTGCAATTGTTTCGTGAGCGTTTTTTCTGACTTGGCGAAAACGTCAAAGTCGCTCCACAGCGTGGTCCCGACAAAACGGACCCGGCCGATAGTCACAATTTCACGCTCCAGCCACTCAATGCCCAAACTCTGGCAAATGTCACGCAACCGGTCATAGGTGTCGCTGAATTCCAGGCCGTCGAACTCATGATTGCCCGGCGTGTAAAGCACCCGCGGCCATTGCGCCTGTGGTCGCAGCGGCGAAAAACGCGCCAGACCGAAATCATTGCCGCTCAACTGCGAACCTTTTTGGTAGGAGCCAATGTCGCCCGCCAACACTAGCACATCCACCTCGGGCGCAGCCTGTGGCATGAAATCGGGATGTAGCTCCAGATGGAGGTCGGAAAGTAGCTGAATACGCATGTCGTCCCGAGTCTAAGGCAGCTCATTTCCTTCACGTCAAAGCAGACTTTTCTTCAAGTCCGGACTGACATTTTCCACCTATGACGGGTTGTGTCTGTTCGCTTGGGCATTCTTCTACCTTTGAAGTTGATAATAGTGCGCAAGCTGTACAGTGTTGTGATTGAAAATTCACGCTGAGATACCAAAGTTGGCGCCCAGCGCCCGACCGTAACCCAAACCCAACAATGCTCTCCTCAACGCCAAACAAAAGCGCACCCTTCTGGCTGCTGGTCATCATCACGCTCACTGGCACCCTGGCAATGCACATGTTTGTGCCGGCTCTGCCCGACGTTGCACGAAGCTTCGGTGTCAGCAAAGCCGAGATGCAACTGACGGTCACGGTCTACATCGTGGGAATGGCCTTTGGTCAACTGATCTACGGCCCGATGTCCGATGGCTTGGGTCGACGCCGGATGTTGCTCATTGGCATGGCGGTCTTTTCAGTCGCCGGATTGGCGGCTGCCATGGCGCCGGGTGTCAAGAGTCTGATCGCCATCCGTCTGCTGCAGGCGCTTGGCGGTTGTGCCGGCTTGTCTCTGGGACGTGCCATCGTGCGGGATGTCGCCAAGCCAAGCGAGATGGTCAAGGACCTGGCCACCTTGAACCTTGCCATGGTCATTGGGCCCGGACTGGCGCCCTTGGTGGGGTCCTGGCTCACGACCTGGTTCGGCTGGAGGTCCCT
>JBEGLK010000180.1:0-9086 GCA_041183605.1 Pseudomonadota bacterium | reverse complement strand
GAGGGAACATAGCGGCGATGGCAGGAAAGGTTTCAATCAGATGAGGTGACGCCAGCAGCGCGTACATGTAGGCACCAATGGCAAAAAAAGCCACATACCCCAGGTCGAGCAAACCTGCATACCCCACCACGATGTTCAGGCCCAGCGCCAGCAACACATAGAGCAGCGCCATGTCGGCAATACGGACCCAGGCGTTGCCAAAACCTTGCAGCACCAGCGGTAGTGCCAGCACGCCGAGGGCGGCCAGCAAGAAAACGACGATCTGTTTTTGTTGTTTCATGCCAGTGCTCCTCAAGCCCGATCCGCCACCCGTTCACCCAGCAGGCCTGAGGGCCTCAGCGTGAGCACAATGATCAACACCACAAAAGCGAAAATATCCGAGTAATGGCTACCCAGCACACCGCCAGTGAGCTTGCCGATGTAGCCTGCTCCCAACGATTCGATCAGCCCCAGCAGGATACCGCCAACCACCGCGCCAGCCAGGTTGCCAATACCCCCGAAAACAGCAGCGGTGAAGGCTTTGAGTCCGGGCAGGAAGCCCATGGTGTGTTGCACCGTGCCATAGTTGGCCGCCCACATGATGCCGGCAATGGCCGCCAGCACGGCACCGATCACAAAGGTGGCCGAAATCACCAGATCAGGCTTGACACCCATGAGTGCCGCCACGCGCGGATTTTCAGCAGTGGCCCGCATGGCACGCCCCAGCTTGGTGTAATTGACCAACCACATCAGGGCTGCCAGGGCGCAGGCGGTCAGCCCCAGGATCAGGATTTGCGTGAATGAAATCACGGCACCGCCGATTTCAATCGGCTCGCCACCGATCAGGTTCGGGAACGGTTTGTAGTTGGGCTTCCAGATGATCATGGCCAGCGTCTGCAACAGGATCGACATGCCAATGGCGGTGATCAGCGGCGCCAGTCGCGGGCTGTTGCGCAAGGGCCGATAAGCAACTTTTTCAATCGTGAAGTTGAGCGTTGCCGCCACGATGCAGGCGATCACCAGCGAGATCAGCAGAATGATCCAACCCGGTGCACCGGGCATGGCCTCCTGCATTAAACCGATGATGGTCCAACTGGTCAGCGCCCCTACCATCAATACCTCGCCATGGGCGAAGTTGATCAGGCCGATGATGCCGTACACCATGGTGTAGCCCAAAGCAACGAGGGCATACATGCTGCCCAACACCAGACCGTTGATGATCTGCTGGATCAAGGTTTCCATACTTGTTTTTTTCTCCGATTTTTGGCCGGTGGATCTGTCAGCATTTTTGATGACGGGTTTTGCAGCCTTTTGAGCCTTGCCAGTGTGTTGACGGCAGGCCTGTCAACGACGTGTTTGTTGGAAAGATTGTAGCCACGAGAGCGCCCCATACCGGTGCGGCACAAACCCGGGTTTACCCTCGCACCCCAGCCTTCCAAGCAAGTCCAATGCCACCTCAGCGTACTTGTTGATTGCGTGCCCTGAGCGTGCGCAGTTTTTCAGCAATCTTGATCTCGAGTCCGCGTTCCACCGGCCTGTAAAAGCCCGGCTCGGCCATGCCATCAGGCAAATAACGTTCGCCCGCAGCAAAGGCATCTGCTTCATCGTGCGGATAGCGGTAATCCTTGCCATAGTCGAGTTGTTTCATCAGCCGGGTTGGTGCGTTGCGCAGATGCAAGGGCACCGGACGGGTGCCGTCCTGCCTGACAAAGGCCTGAGCTTCGGCGAAGGCCGTAGAGACGGCGTTGGACTTGGGTGCCACCGCGAGATACACCGTGCACTCGGCCAGTGCCAACTCGCCCTCGGGACTGCCCAGACGTTCATACATCTCGGCCGCATCGAGCGCCAGACGCAGCGCGCGCGGGTCGGCCAGCCCGATGTCTTCGCTGGCCATGCGAATCAGGCGCCGCGCCATGTAACGCGGATCAGCCCCGCCATCGAGCATGCGCACCAGCCAGTACAGAGCCGCATCCGGATCGGAGCCGCGCACGCTCTTGTGCAGGGCCGAGATAGTGTCGTAGAACTGTTCGCCCCCCTTGTCATACCGGCGCATGCGTTCACCCAACACTTTGAGCAACCAGACGTCGGTGATCTCCGCGTGCCTTTCCTGCTGCGCCGCAACCGCCAGCGTTTCCAGCGTGTTGAGTAGCCGGCGCGCATCGCCATCGGCGTAAGCCACCAGTCGTTCGATTGCCTTGGCTTCGATCTCCGGCACCGCCTGGATAGCCTGTGCTGATGCCACGATCTGCTTCAGATCTGCGGCCGTCAGTGGCTGCAACACATACACGACAGCGCGTGACAACAAGGCCGAGTTAACCTCAAAGGATGGGTTCTCGGTCGTAGCCCCAATGAAGGTAAACAGACCGCTTTCCACATGCGGCAAAAAAGCGTCCTGCTGGCCTTTGTTGAAACGGTGCACCTCGTCAACAAACACCAGCGTGCGGCGCCCCTGTTGTTGCGCCAGTTGCGCTTTTTCGACTGCCTCACGGATGTCCTTGACCCCGCCCAGCACCGCGCTGATGGTGATGAACTGGGCGTCAAACGCGTTCGCCATGAGACGCGCAATTGTGGTCTTGCCAGTGCCCGGTGGGCCCCAGAAGATGCAGCTGTGCGGTTGCCCGGACTCAAAAGCCAGCCGCAGGGCCATGCCCGGCCCCAACAAATGCTGCTGCCCAACCACTTCGCCCAGGTTTCTGGGACGCAAGCGTTCAGCCAGGGGCGCGTGACCGGATGACATGGTGTTCAAATGCTCTTCTTTTCTGGATCACTGCCTGATCACATCGGCGCCATCCGGAGTTTTGAATTGAAAGCTGCCCGCCTCCAGGACAGGGTTGACCTTGAAACCGGAAAAGCTCAGCACCGAGCGTTGACCAAAACTGTCCAGAATTTCCAGAACTGCCAGTGTGTTGCTGACGGCAGCACCCTCACCCGTGACCCGGAAACCGACCCTGACGGATTGCAACTGACCTTCTTTGGCCTTGGGTGTGGCCAGCACCCACTGCAGGCCATCCTTGTCCGGCGCATCGGTCAGCACAAAATCGGCCTGCAAGGCCTGTAAGTCAGCCGCCGAGGCAATCAGGGCGGCAGGTGTGGAACCGAGCACTGCGGACTGTTTGCGGGCCGTGACCTGGTTCAGGTCAACATCGTGCAACCACAACGTCTGGCCATCGGCCACGATGGTTTGCAGAAAGGGCTTGACATAGTCAAAACGGAAGCGGTTGGGCCGGGAAAATTCAAACCGTCCGCTGGAGGTTTTCACCCGGGGTGGCTGCCCGTCACGCGCTGGGGAGGTGACCACCTGGGTGAACTCTGCCTGACCGGACTTGACTGTTCTGACAAAAGTCCCCAGGCTCGCCAGGCCGCCAGCGCTGGCAGTTGTAGCCAAGGAAGCCAGAACACAGAGCGCAAGAAGGATTCGCTTCATTCGAACTTTCGTCATTCGTTACGTGAAGGCACCAATATTTCACGCTGGCCGCTGGTGCTCATGGCGCTGACCAAGCCGGCGTTTTCCATGTCTTCCACCAGTCGCGCGGCCCGGTTGTAGCCAATCTTGAGATGGCGCTGCACCAGTGAAATGCTGGCTTTGCGGTTTTTCAGCACGACTTCGACGGCTTGGTCATACAGCGGATCCTTTTCGCCACTGCCCATGCCGCCTTCCCCCATGGCATCGTCGTCACCATCCACGGTGCCGCCCTCCAGAATGCCCTCGATGTAATTGGGTTCACCCTGGCTCTTGAGATAGGTCACCACGCGGTGCACCTCTTCGTCGCTGACAAAAGCCCCGTGCACACGGATCGGCAGGCCGGTACCGCTGGGCATGTAAAGCATGTCGCCCATGCCCAGCAGGGCCTCGGCGCCCATCTGGTCGAGGATGGTACGGCTGTCGATCTTGCTGCTGACCTGGAAGGCAATGCGGGTCGGAATGTTGGCCTTGATCAGGCCGGTGATCACGTCGACGCTGGGGCGCTGGGTGGCCAGGATCAGGTGGATGCCGGCCGCACGGGCTTTTTGCGCCAAGCGCGCAATGAGTTCTTCGATTTTTTTGCCCACCACCATCATCAGGTCGGCGAGTTCGTCGATCACCACCACGATGTGTGGCAGCCGGTCCAGCGGTTCTGGCTCTTCCGGGGTCAGACTGAACGGGTTGCCTATGTACTCGCCACGCGCCTTGGCTTCATCCATCTTGGCATTGAAGCCCGCCAGGTTGCGCACACCCATCTTGCTCATCAGCTTGTAGCGCCGCTCCATCTCGGCCACACACCAGTCAGACCATTGGCGGCCTGGCGCATGTCGGTCACCACCGGGCACAACAGGTGCGGGATGCCTTCATAGACCGACATTTCCAGCATTTTTGGGTCGATCATCAAAAGCCGCACATCGTGCGCCTCGGCCTTGTACAAGAGGCTCAGGATCATGGCGTTGATACCCACCGACTTGCCTGAACCCGTGGTGCCTGCGACCAGCACGTGCGGCATCTTGGCCAGGTCGGCCACCACCGGGTTACCCACAATGTCCTTGCCCAGACCCATGGTCAACAAGGATTTGGCCTCGTGGTAAATGTTGGATCCCAGAATTTCCGAAAGTTTGATGGTTTGACGCTTGGCATTGGGCAATTCCAGCGCCATGTAGTTCTTGCCGGGAATGGTCTCCACCACCCGGATCGACACCAGGCTCAACGATCGCGCCAAATCCTTGGCCAGACCGACAATTTGCGAACCCTTGACGCCGGTGGCGGGCTCGATCTCGTAACGGGTGATCACCGGCCCTGGTTGCGCCAGCACCACGGTGACCGTGACGCCAAAGTCCTTGAGCTTTTTCTCGATCAGGCGACTGGTCATCTCCAGTGTCTCAGGTGCCACGGTTTCCTGGCGCAGCATTGCCACATCAAGCAGGTCCACCTGCGGCAACTTGGTGTCGAGCAGTTCGTTGAACAGGGGTTTCTGGCGTTCCTTGGCCACCCGCACACTCTTTGGCGGCTCCACCAGCACCGGCTCCACCAGCACCGTTGTGACCGGATGCTCCTGACGCTCCTGGCGCTCTTCGACCAGAACTTCTTCCCGGGCACGCGCCGCTTCCTGGCCCAATGAAAAGTCCTGCTCCAGAGCCAGCTGCTCGCGCCGGCTTTCCACTTTTGAATACAACCACGCACCGAGCCGCTCAGCCAGATGGCCCCAGGAAAAACGGAACACCAGCGCCGCGCCCAGCACGCCAGCCACGATGGCAGTCAAGGCCGAACCGACAAAACCCAGCCAATGCACACTCAGAGGCCCGAGCCAGAACCCCAAAATTCCGCCCACATGGCCAGGCAAGCGGGTCTCGATGCTGTAGAAGCGGGACCACTCCAGAATCACGCTGCCGCCCAGCAGCAGAGCCAGACCACCCCAAAAAGTGACGTGCCTGCGCAAGCGCTCGCCCTTGGAAACCTGGTCAGAGGCATCTTCCTCCTCCAAGAATGTGTGACCACGCAACCAGTACGCCAAGGCACTCAGCCAGACGCGAACTGCAACGGCAACACACCACCACACCGAAAATCCGAACAGGAAATAACTGGCATCAGCGACCCAGGCGCCCAATTGCCCCGCCAGGTTATGCGCCATGCCACCCGAACCCGAAGTTGACCAGGCCGCATCCTGCGTCGAGTAGGTCAGCAGAGCCATGATCCAGAGTGCAAGCACCACAAAACCCAGAAACAAGGCAATTTCCTTGGCGAACCGGATCAGTCCGTGGCGGGCCGTGCCGGCCCCGGAAGCGTTGAATGTGTTGAGCGAGTAGGTCATTTCAGTTTTCTTTAAACTCACGCTTAATATACACGGCGCAAGCCCCTATTCCCCAAGGTTCAACATGACAGACACACGACACGCCAAAGTATTGATTCTGGGTTCCGGCCCGGCCGGCTACACCGCCGCCATTTACGCTGCACGCGCCAATCTGCAACCCCTGCTGGTCACCGGCATCGCTCAGGGCGGGCAATTGATGACCACCACGGAGGTCGACAACTGGCCCGCCGATGTGGATGGCGTCCAGGGTCCTGATTTGATGCAACGTTTTTTGGCCCATGCAGAACGTTTCAAGACCGAGATCGTGTTCGATCACATCAACAAGGTTGATTTTTCCAAGCGGCCGTTCACTTTGACCGGCGACAGCGGCACCTACACCTGTGATTCACTCATTTTGGCCACCGGTGCCTCGGCAAAATACCTGGGACTACCCTCGGAAGAAGCCTTCATGGGCAGGGGCGTCTCAGGCTGTGCCACTTGCGACGGCTTTTTTTATCGTAACGAAGTGTGTTGTGTGGTCGGTGGCGGCAACACCGCGGTGGAAGAAGCACTGTATTTGTCCAATATTGCCGCCAAGGTGTATCTGATTCACCGCCGTGACAAGTTCCGCGCCGAGCCCATCATGATCGACAAACTGATGGACAAGGTAGCCGCCGGCAAGATTGAACTCAAGACCTTCAGCACCCTCGACGAAGTGCTGGGCGATGCCAGCGGCGTCACCGGTGTGCGCATCAAGAATGTCAACACGGGTGCCACGGAAGACCTCACGCTCAAAGGCTGCTTCATCGCCATCGGCCACGCCCCCAATACCGAGATTTTTCAGGGGCAACTGGAAATGAATGGTGGTTATCTCATCACCCAGGGGGGCAACCAGGGCTTTGCCACCCAAACCAGCGTGCCCGGGATTTTTGCAGCAGGTGACGTGCAAGACCATGTGTACCGCCAGGCCATCACCAGTGCCGGTACTGGCTGCATGGCGGCACTGGATGCACAGCGCTTCCTCGAACAGGCCTGAGCACCCCCACAGACTGCGCCAAAGCCGGGCTATAATGTTCGGCTTTGCTGCCTACCCCGTGAGGGATCAGGCTGCAAACGGGTTACCGCCACCCTTTTCTTGGCGAGGTGAGGCTCCTGGCGTCAGTCAGGGCCGTTCAATAGTATCGGAGTGTCCACATGGCACGCGTATGTGAAGTCACGGGCAAAGGCCCGATGGTTGGGAACAATGTTTCCCACGCCAACAACAAAACCAAGCGCCGGTTCCTGCCGAACCTGCAATACCGCCGTTTCTGGGTTGAGTCAGAAAACCGCTGGGTTCGCCTGCGGATCTCGAACGCTGGTCTGCGTTTGATCGACAAAAACGGTATCGACTCTGTGCTCGCAGACCTGCGCGCACGTGGTCAGGCCTAAACCCACATAAGGAACTATCATGGCTACCAAAGGCGGACGCGAAAAAATCAAGCTGGAATCGACAGCTGGCACCGGTCACTTCTACACGACCGACAAAAACAAAAAAACCACTCCCGAGAAAATGCTGATCAAGAAATTTGATCCAGTGGCTCGCAAGCACGTGGAATACAAGGAAATCAAACTGAAGTAATTCGGTTTTTATCCTGCAAAAAGCCCGCTCTGCGGGCTTTTTTACGTCCATGAAAAACAGGATTCAAATTCGTCAGGTCGTCGACGGCAACCGCAGCTTCATCGACATGCCGGACAGCCCCGACAACCCCTGCACCGCCTGCGGCGCCTGTTGCGCAAAGCCCCGGGTGTCCTTCTATTGCGGCGAACTCACCGGTGGCTCTGGTGGGATCGTACCGGCCGACATGGCGAGCAAGGTCAATGAGGTGATCGCCTGCATGAAGGGTACCGAAAGCGGCAACGGCCGCTGCATCGCCCTCGTGGGGGAACTCGGTAAAACGGGTATCAGCTGCAGCATTTATGCCAACCGGCCCAGCACCTGTCGGGAGTTCGCGAACTGGCTGGAAGACGGCAGCCCCAATCCGGACTGCCAACGGCTACGGGCACAGATCGGGCTGAAGCCCCTGCATCCCTTGCCGCCGGACGAGGCTGGCGGCGGCGATCAGGCGTGAGCTGCGCGCAGACGCAAGGAAAATTCCTGCAACGCGGCAATACCACTGGCTTCAGCGCGCTGACACCAGGCATGCAAATCAGCAGCCAGTTGCTCACGCGTGTGTGACCGGTTCAGCCACAACTGGCGCAATTCTTCACGCATCAGCACCATTTTGTCGAGCACCGGCGATGCGGCGCGCACCAACTCCAGATGCGCCGCGGCAGCAGCCGGGACTTTTTCGGAATCGCGATGCAGCCAACGCTGCGCTGCCTTGAGCACGCTGGCATCGGCACTGCGTTCCTTGAGGGCGACGATCTCGGCATTAAAAGCTTGGCGCATGCCACGGGCGTAAGCGGCCATCAGCTCATAACGGTTTTGTATCAAGGCTTCCAGCGTGTGTTCATCAGCCACCGGACGCAAAGTACCCATCGCCAGCCGCGGCGGGGTTTTTTTGACCCTGGCCAAACCCATACGCTGAAGCACACTGATGTACATCCAGCCAATATCGAATTCGTAGGACTTGACCGACAGCTTGGCTGACGTGGGATAAGTGTGATGGTTGTTGTGCAGCTCTTCACCGGCAATCAGGATGCCCCAGGGCGAGATATTGGTGCTGGCGTCAGGTGCCTCAAAATTGCGGTAACCCCAGTAATGCGCCGCGCCGTTGACAATGCCGGCGGCCATCACCGGTGTCCAAGCCATTTGCACCGCCCACACAGCTAGTCCGGCCACGCCAAACAAGGTCAGGTCAAGCAGCAGCATCAACACCACCCCCACATAGGAATGAGCGCTGTACAGGTGTTCCTCGATCCAGTCGTTGGGCGTACCGTGGCCAAAACGCGCCAGCGTCTCCTGGTTTTGCGCCTCCTTGCGATACAACTCGTACCCTTGCAACAACACGGTCTTGATGCCGTGAACATGCGGACTGTGCGGGTCATCAGCCTGTTCGCATTTGGCGTGGTGCTTGCGGTGAATGGCAGCCCATTCCTTGGTCACCTGGCCGGTGGTCAACCACAGCCAGAAACGGAAAAAATGAGACGCCACAGGGTGCAGATCCAGCGCGCGGTGCGCTTGATGACGGTGCAAAAAGATGGTGACGCTGATCATCGTGACATGTGTCATGACCAAGGTAAACATCACCATCTGCCAGGCGCTCAGATTCAAAAGACCGTTCGCCGCCCATTCCAACAAAGAAGCCATTGATTTGTTTCTCGAATAATTTTATTGACGCTGCCACACCGCAGCAAAAAAACCATCGGTCT
>JBEGLK010000179.1:0-4857 GCA_041183605.1 Pseudomonadota bacterium | reverse complement strand
ACAAAGGTGTAGGCGCCGACCAGCCAGCGCAGTGACGCCCAGGGCCCGGTGAGCACCAGCGCAAAAATCAGCGCCAATACAGCCCCTATGGCCAGCGAGGAGAACAGTAGCCACAGTGTGATGACGATGCCGTTGCCAAACAGGGCCAGGTTGTCCGGCTCGAAAATGACGGCCCATTCCATTACAGCTGTACCCGCTTGGTGCCCAGGCTGTAACGGGCGTTGAGCTTTTTCAGGGCCACCAGGCTGATCGAGGTGTAGATCAGGAACAAGGCGCCAGTGAACAGAAAGAAGACAAACGGTGAGCGTGTGGCAGCGCTGGCCTGTTTGGCCAGATAGGTCATTTCCTGCAGGCCGATCAGGCTGACCAACGCGGTGGATTTGATCAGCACCAGCCAGTTATTGATAAAGCCGGGCAAGGCGTAGCGCACCATTTGCGGCAGGGTGATGCGCACAAAGGTTTGAAAACGGCCCATGCCAAAAGCCCATGCGGCTTCCATCTGGCCTTGCGGGATGCTCAGAATGGCACCACGAAAGGTTTCGGTCATGTAGGCGCCGTAAATGAAGCCGATGGTGATGACACCCGCTGCAAAAGGCTCGATGTCGACAGTGGCTTCGCTGCCCAGCTTTTCCAGCAGGGTATTGATGCCGATCGTGCCGCCGTAAAACACCAGCAGCATCAGCACCAGATCCGGGATGCCGCGGATGATGGTGGTGTAAAACGTGCCGAGGGCCTTCAGCACCGGACGGCCCGAGAGCTTGGCGGCGGCGCCGGCCAGGCCCAGCAAGACGGAAACCACCAAGGCACCCAGCGACACCCCGATCGTCAGCAGTGAACCCTGCAAGATGACCAGAAGGTAAGACTGAGTGGTTGACGACATCGGTTTGTCAGGAGACCGGCTTTGGCATCAGCGCGCAAGCGGTCCCTCTGTCTGAAAAATTACTTGCCGTACACGTCAAACTTGAAGTATTTGTCGTTGATGGCCTTGTATTTACCATTGGCGCGAATCGCCTTGATGGCGGCATTGATTTCCTTTTTCAGGTCGGCCTGACCCTTGCGCAGTGCGACACCCGCACCTGTACCAAAGTATTTTGGGATATACAGTTCTTCGCCGACAAACTGGTAGTTTTCACCGCCCGGTTTGCTCAGGAAACCCCCGCCCACTTCCAGAATGTCGGCCACGGTGCCGTCCAGACGGCCGGCCTTGATGTCCAGATAGACCTGATCTTGGGCGTCATAAGACACCACTTCGACGCCTTTGGTCTTGAGCTCACCCAGCGCATATTTTTCCTGGGTGCTGGCCTTCAGAACACCAACTTTCTTGCCCTTGATCGATGCCGGGCCAGAATACTTGATGTCTTTTTTCAGGACGATCTTGCTCGGGGTGTTGTAGTACTTGTCTGTGAAGTCGACCTGCTTGAGGCGCTCTTCGGTGATCGACATCGAGCTGATGATCACGTCATACTTCTTGGCCATCAGGCCAGGAATCATGCCGTCCCAGGCCTGTTCGACAAAAACGCACTTGCGCTTGATTTGTTCACACAGGGCGTTGGCAATGTCGACATCAAAACCCGTGGGTTTGCCGTCAGCGGTTTTGAAGGTGAAGGGCTCGTAGGTGGGGTCGATGGCAACTTTGAGGTCTTTTCCCTGGGCAAACGCAGAGGCGCACAGGGCGCTGATGGCAGCGGCGAGCAGAAGTTTTTTCATGAGCAGCTTTCTCAAAAATGCCAAGGCGTACCCCGGCGGGTTAACAAAAAATTAAAAACTCATTCTACGGTCTTGCCAGCACCTGTTTGCGGCTGATTTCTGCCAAGCTACGCCATCATCATGCCTGAATTGGACATGACGATGCCCAAGTCTGGCATGATGACGGCCATGGATGCCGACTTGCCCACGATGATTCAGGCCCTGCTTGATCCGGCGCGTTATCCTGATGGCGTGACGCGTGTCGAACTGATACAGACCCATATTTCCTGGGTGATGCTGGCGGGTGACTTTGCCTACAAGATCAAGAAACCGGTCAAGCTGTCGTTTCTGGATTTCAGCACCCTGGCCTTGCGCTTGCATTACTGTCAGGAAGAGTTGCGACTGAACCGCCGTTTTGCGCCCGAGCTGTACCTGGACGTGGTGGGTATTTTCAACACGGTGCAAGACCCGCAGTGGCAGGGTGTGGGTGAGCCGATTGAATACGCCGTCAAGATGCGTCGTTTTGACGAGTCAGCCAGGTTGGACCATGTGTGTGCGCGCGGCGAGTTGCAGGCACAGCATGTGTCGGCGCTGGCTGATGTGCTGGTCGATTTTCATCAACAGGCGGCTATAGCCTCGGCTGATTCGTATTTCGGTTCGGGGCCACATATCCTGCAACCGGCGCTCGAAAACTTCACTGATTTATTGCAGCTGGTGCCGGAGGCTGATTTGCAGTCCCGCTTGTTTGTCTTGCGGCGTTGGACGCACACCCAATTTCAGCAACTTGCGCCGCTACTGCAGGCACGCCAGCGCGCAAGCCGGGTGCGTGAATGCCATGGGGACCTGCACCTGGCCAACATGGTGCTGCTCCAGGGGCGGGTGCAGTTGTTTGACTGCATCGAGTTCAACGAGGATCTGCGCTGGATGGATGTGGCCAGCGAAATTGCTTTTGTCTATGTTGATTTGCTGGCCCACCAACAGCCGGGCCTGGCCGATTGGCTGCTCGATGAGGTGCTGAGCCGCAGTGGTGATTACGAATTGGCGCGGGTGTTGCGCTTTTACGCGGTTTACCGCGCCATGGTGCGCGCCAAGGTGGCGGCGCTGCGGCGTGCACAGAGCGGCGATGAGGCTGGTGAGGTCGAGACCTATCTGGCGCTGGCCGAAAAGCTGCTGGCGCCGCCACCGCTTCGACTGGTGATCACCCATGGTTTGTCTGGTTGCGGAAAAACAGTGGCTTCCAATGCGTTGCTGCTATCCGACCCCCATGCATCAACCCTGCGGCTGCGCTCGGACGTGGAGCGCAAGCGCTTGGCGGGGTTGCCGCGCCATGCTCTCAGTGGCTCGGATGTGGGCACCGGCTTGTACGTCGCCGATGCTCATGCACGCACTTATAGCTACCTGCGTGAGCAAGCCGCCATGCTGCTGCGGGCGGGCTGGTCGGTGGTGGTGGATGCGGCATTTTTGAAGCGCGCCGACCGTGATGCTTTTGGTCTGCTGGCGCGGCAGATGGGCGCTGCCTTCCATATCCTGGCACCGCAAGCCTCGCTTGAGCAGTTGCGCGAGCGCATCCTGGCGCGCAGTGCTAGCGGGCAGGATGCCTCAGAAGCGACGCTGGCCGTGCTGGCGCAGCAAATGCAGACCATTGAGCCACTAGGGCCGGATGAGATGACATTTACCAATCCTCCTTGACCGCCAGCACTGCGTCCTGCCCCGCCGCCGCCCGCGCCGCTAGCCAGGCCGTCAGTGTGCCAGCCATGACTACGGCTAGGCACAGGGTGAGCAGCTTGAGCCAGGGCAGCATCAACTCCATGGTCCAGTGAAAGCTTTGCGGATTCACCACATGTACCAGCACGCTTGAGACCACCAGCCCCAGGCCCAGGCCGGCCAGTGCACCCAGCAGCGTCCAGGCGGCACCTTCAAGCGCCACTACCGTCAGGATTTGGCGGCGCGTGAGTCCCAAATGGGCCAGCAGGCCAAACTCCTTGCGCCGTGCCAACACCTGGGCGCTGAAACTGGCCGCCACGCCAAACAGGCCAATCGCAATGGCCACCGCTTGCAGCCAGTAGGTCACGGCAAAACTGCGGTCGAAGATGCGCAGCGAGGTGGCGCGGATCTGCGCCGGCGTGCCGAACTCCATCAGCTCGCCGGTGCCTTCACCCATGTGTTCGGCCAATGCCCGCAGTTCCTGTTGCAGCCCGGGTGCTTGCGCGGGATCGGTCAGCCACAGGGCCAGGTCGTTGGCACGCCGGTCGCCAGTGAGGCGCTCAAACGTGGATCGGTCGATGGCGATGGCGCCGCTTTGGCGCGCATAGTCACGCCAGACGCCCGCCACAAAAAATGACGCCACTGGTGATTGCCCGGCTTGCGCCAGAGACTTGAAGGTTTTGTTGAGTGGGGCAAAGGGCTGGCCCGGCACGGCGCCATGCAGGTCCACCACCGCTTCACTCACATAAATGCCGATCTGCCCGGCAGGCACGGGCAGTGGCTCGCCCACCAAGGGCAGGACTTTGGCCGGGTCTGACAGTTCGCGGGCGATCAGCGCCACCGCGGGCAGACTGGGCTGCAGCAGCAAGGGCACCACGCGCTGCGCCTGCAACTGTCTGACGCCTTGGAGTGCGGCTGCTGCCTGCACATAGTCAGGACTGAAATACACGGTGTCGCTGGCGCTCAGGCTGGGCGTGCTGCGCACATACAGGTCCGCAGGCAAGACCTGATCCAGCCACAGCGTGACCGAGTCCCGGAAACTCGCCACCATCACGGTCAAAGCAACGGCCAGGCTCAGCGAGGCAACCACACCGCTGACCGCCACGGCCGCCGTTTCGCGCTGGTGGCGGGCACGCGCAACGGCCAGGAGCGGCAGGGTCTGGCGCGCCACCATCGGCGCAATGCGGTCCAACAACAAGCCGATCAGCGCGGGCAGGGCGGTGATGCCGCCCACCAGCAGCAAGCCCACCGACAGGTAGGCCGCCACCGGAATGCCCCAAACGGCAGGTGCACGGGTCAGCGTGACGCCAGTCATGATCAGCACCAGGCTGATCCAGTGGCTGTGCGGGGCCACCATCGAGCCACCGAGTCCCTTCAGGGTTTGCGCCGGCGGCAGGGCTTGTGCCGCCTTGGCGGGGCGCCAACCGCCCACCAGCGCCGCTGCCACACCCATGGCCCACGAGCGCT
>JBEGLK010000178.1:0-4866 GCA_041183605.1 Pseudomonadota bacterium | reverse complement strand
GGTTGGTGGCATCAATCGAAAAAGCGGCCTATGTGGCGGCCAAACACGGCGTGGTTGGCCTGACCAAGGTCACTGCCCTGGAAAACGCCACCAGCGGCTTGACCTGCAACGCGATTTGCCCGGGCTGGGTGCTGACCCCGCTGGTGCAAAAACAGGTGGATGCCAAGGCCGCGGCGCTGGGCTTGTCGAATGAAGATGCCAAAAAACTGCTGCTGGGTGAAAAAGAGCCGTCGATGCAGTTCACCACCCCCGAAGAGCTGGGCGCGTTGGCAGTGTTTTTCTGCTCCCCCGCCGGCAACAACGTGCGCGGCGTGGCTTGGAACATGGACGGCGGCTGGGCTGCGCAATAGGCACTTATGTATTTTGTAGGGCCGAATTTATTCGGCCAGGTCGATTGAAATCGACCCTACAGCAAACCAGGAATATCCCCCCGAAAACTCATTCACTTCAACTGCACTGACCCCGACACGGTCACGTTGACCTGGGTCAGGCCGGCTTCCATGGGAACCGGGGCATCGTCGGCCATGGTTTTGACGCTGGCTGCCATCAGGTAGGGGCGCACAGGGGCCATCTGGTTGGCATTGACCTGGATGTCGCCCAGCGTATAAGCACCAAAGCCGAAGCTTTTGGCGATGTCGCTGGCGTTTTTCTGAAATTGTTCGATGGCCTGGCTCTGTGCCTGGGCTTGTGCTTGCTGGCGCTGCGCCTGGCTCAGGCCAAACACAACGCTGGCCACGCTGAGCGTCTGCAACTGCGCCGCGGTCTGGCTGATGCGCACAAAGTCACGGCCCTGCAGGATGAGTTCGGCCGTGCCCTGCCAGCCAACGAGCTTGCCGTTGCGGTCGTGCCGCGGCGACAGCCCGAAGCGTCCGGTACTGACGTTCATCTGGTTGCCTTGGGCCTGGCGCCTCGCCACCAGCAGGGCAGCATCAAGGGCTGACTTGAGCTGGTTTTGCACCTCGGGCGCATTGCTGCCCTCTCGCTGGGTGCTCAGCGTGAGCGTGAGTTCATCCTGCGGCACCTGGACGGTGGCGCTGGCCGACAGGCTGACACGCTGCATGGGCTGCGGCTGGACTTGCGAAAAAGTAGCCTGGCTGGCCAGCAGCATGAGGCCGGCAAGCAGCCATGGGATAGGTTTTTTCATGATTTGATCCTATTGGATAGGGTTCGGTTGGTAGCAGAAAATTTGTAACAGCATGTCAACAGACGTTAATTTTTCGAAAAAAGCCGCTTTCAAAACACGCAAAATCGCGCTTGTTACAAATTGCCCTGGAACGAAGTATGGCTGCAAATTCTGAGCGTGTGGACAAAATTCTGGTGGTCGACGACGACGCCCGCATACGCGACCTGTTGCGCCGCTACCTGACGCAGGAGGGGTTTGAGGTGCTGCAGGCCGAAGACGGCAAGGCGCTCACGCGGGTGTTGTTGCGCGAGCCGGTCGACCTGATCGTGCTCGACCTGATGATGCCAGGCGAAGACGGCCTCTCGATTTGCCGGCGACTGCGCGGCAGCAACGACCGCACGCCCATCATCATGCTGACGGCCAAGGGCGAGGACATCGACCGCATCGTGGGGCTGGAGGTGGGTGCGGACGACTATCTTGGCAAACCCTTCAACCCGCGCGAGTTGCTGGCGCGCATTCATGCGGTGCTGCGCCGTCGGCCGACCTTGGAGGCGCCGGGGTCGCCGTCTGCCGACAACGAGACCATTTGTTTTGGTGCCTTCAGCTTTGACCTGGGCGCCCGCATCCTGCGCAAGGACCAGGAGGAAATTCCACTGACCACTGGCGAATTTGCCATGCTCAAGGCTTTCGTGAGGCACCCGCGCCAACCGCTGTCGCGGGAGAAGCTGGCGCAGCTGGCGCGCGGCCGTGACTTTGAGCCGTTTGACCGCAGCCTGGACGTGCAGGTGTCGCGCTTGCGCAAGATGATTGAGGTGGATGCCACCGTGCCCCATTACATCCAGACCGTGTGGGGTGTTGGCTACGTGTTTGTTCCCGATGGCGCCTAAGTCGGGGCTGAGCCTGTTCTGGCGCACGTTTGTGCTGCTGGCTTTGCTGCTGGTGGGCAGCGTGCTGGCCTGGACGCAAACGCTCAGCGAGCTTGAAGCGGAGCCGCGCGCGATCCAGACGGCGCGTCAGATTGCCTCGCTGGTCAACCTGAGCCGGGCCGCCGTGATGCACGCCGACGGCATCACGCAGGTGTCGCTGTTCAAGACCATGAAGGATCAGGAGTCGGTGGTTATCAAGCCGCGTGAGCCGAACGATGTGGTGGAAGCTTTCAGCCAGGATAAACCGAACCGCTACATCGAGGAAGAATTGAAGCAGCGGCTCGGGCCGAGCACGCCGGTGGCGAAAAGCGTCAATGGCGTGCCCGGCCTGTGGATCGGGTTCGACATCAACAGCGACCATTTCTGGCTGCAAACGGATCTGTCACGCTTTGACCGCCCCAAGGCCAAGACCTGGCTGGTCTGGCTGTCCACTGCGGCCATGTTGTCGCTGCTGGGTGCCGCCTGGATTGCCGGTCTGATCAACCGCCCGTTGAAGGACCTGTCATTTGCTGCCAGGCGGGTGCGTGAAGGCGACTTTGAGGCCAGCCGGCTCGATGAGTCGGTGGCCACGAGCGAGATTCGGGCGGTCAACATCGGTTTTAACCGCATGACACAGAAGCTGGCCAAGATCGAGGAGGAACGTGCGGTGATGCTGGCCGGCATTTCACACGACTTGCGCACGCCGCTGGCGCGGCTGCGGCTGGAGACCGAACTCAGCGTGAGCGACCCCACCGCGCGCGAACACATGTCCAACGACATTGCGCAGCTGGACGCGATCATCAACAAGTTTCTCGACTACGCCCGGCCTGACCCTATGAAGTTCAGCCCGCTCGAACTCAATCCGCTGATCGAACAGTGCATGGCCTCCCTGCGCAATCGCCCGGAACTGGACCTCAGGGTGGTGCTGGAACCCGATTTGGTGGTGCGAGCCGAGGTGGTGGAGTTGCAGCGCGTGATCACCAACCTGATCGAGAACGCGGCGCGTTACGGCAGGTCGGCCGACACCGGTATTGCGCGGGTGGAGGTGTCAGCACGGAAAATGGAAAACACCGTGCTGCTGCGCGTGCGCGACCACGGCCTGGGTGTGCCCGAGGACCAGCTCAAACAATTGACCACGCCCTTTTTTCGCGGTGAAGCCGCCCGCACGGCCGCCAATGGCACCGGTCTGGGGCTGGCGATCGTGCAAAAAATTGTCTCGCGCATGGGCGGCACGCTGGAACTGACCAATGCCAGTGGTGGTGGCCTGTGCGCGAACATCAGGTTGCGGCTGGCCAAAGCCGGTTAGCCGTTTTGGGGGCTTCGTAGGGCCGAATTTATTCGGCCAGGTCGACTGAAGTCGACCCTACAAACTCGCGGGAACCTGCTTGTTACTTTTTCACCCGCGGCGGCAAGCCGGTGTGCTGGGTCAGCAACTGGCCGGGCCTGGGCTTTTTGGCGGCCACTGTGGTTGAATTTTTGCGACGGGCACTGGTGTAACTGCCGTCGGTCACGGGTTGGAAGGTCGGGATCAAATGGTGTTTGCCGTTGCCGATCAAATCAGCCCTTCCCATACTTTTGAGCGCCTCGCGCAGCAGCGGCCAGTTGTTGGGGTCGTGGTAGCGCAAAAAGGCCTTGTGCAGGCGCCGGCGGCGTTCGCCGCGCACCACGTCGACGCGCTCGGCACGGTCATCACGATGGATGCCCTTGAGCGGGTTCAGGTCGGTGTGGTACATGGCGGTGGCGGTGGCCATGGGGCTGGGGTAAAAGGTTTGCACCTGGTCGGCACGGAAGCCGTTTTTCTTGAGCCAGATGGCCAGGTTCATCATGTCTTCGTCGCTGGTACCGGGGTGGGCGGCAATGAAGTACGGAATCAAAAACTGCTTTTTGCCAGCCTCTGCGGTGTATTTGTCAAACAGGGTCTTGAACTTGTCGTAGGTGCCAATGCCAGGCTTCATCATCTTGGACAAGGGCCCTTGTTCGGTGTGTTCGGGCGCAATCTTGAGGTAACCACCGACATGGTGTTGCACCAGTTCCTTGACGTACTCGGGGCTTTGCACGGCCAGGTCATAACGCACACCGGAGCCGATCAATATCTTTTTGATGCCTTTCAAGGCACGGCCGCGGCGGTAGATGTTGATGAGCGGCTGGTGGTCGGTACCGAGGTTCTGGCAGATGCCCGGGAAGACACAACTGGGTTTGCGGCAGGCGGCCTCGATCTCGGGGCTTTTGCAGCCCAGGCGGTACATGTTGGCAGTGGGGCCGCCGAGGTCGGAGATGGTGCCGGTGAAGCCCTTGACCTTGTCGCGGATGTCCTCGATTTCCTTGATGATCGATTCTTCAGAGCGGCTCTGGATGATGCGGCCCTCGTGCTCGGTGATCGAGCAAAAGGTGCAGCCGCCAAAACAGCCGCGCATGATGTTGATGGAAAAACGGATCATCTCCCAGGCCGGGATCTTGGTAGCGTGGTCGTGGCTGCCGTTGGCGTCGGCATAACTCGGGTGCGGACTGCGCGCATAGGGCAGGCCAAAGACCTCGTCCATCTCGGCGGTGGTCAGCGGAATGGGTGGCGGGTTCAGCCAGACGTCGCGGGCGGTCGCGCCCTCCCCGTGCGCCTGCACCAGGGCGCGGGCGTTGCCAGGATTGGTCTCGAGGTGCAGCACGCGGTTGGCATGGGCATAAAGCACCGCATCAGACCGGACCTGCTCGTAGCTGGGCAGGCGAATGACGGTGCGGTCGCGCGGTGGCAGCGCGTGTTTGCCAGCCCGTTGCGCCAGCGCCGGGTTGGGGACAAAGGTGAGCGGCTTGACGACCTCATTGGCAGGCGCGTCAGCAACCTTG
>JBEGLK010000177.1:0-4890 GCA_041183605.1 Pseudomonadota bacterium | reverse complement strand
TTCCAAGGAAATCGCCCAGGTTGGCTCGATTTCTGCCAACAGCGACACCAGCATCGGCGAGATCATTGCCAATGCCATGGACAAGGTCGGCAAGGAAGGTGTGATCACCGTGGAAGACGGCAAGAGCCTGCAAAACGAACTCGACGTGGTCGAAGGCATGCAGTTTGACCGCGGCTACCTGTCGCCCTACTTCATCAACAACCCCGAAAAACAAGCCGCCTTGCTCGACAACCCGTTTGTGCTGTTGTACGACAAGAAGATCAGCAACATCCGTGACCTGCTGCCCACACTGGAGCAAGTGGCCAAGTCGGGCCGTCCGCTGCTGATCATTGCTGAAGATGTCGAAGGCGAAGCCCTGGCAACTTTGGTGGTCAACACCATCCGCGGCATCCTGAAGGTTGTGGCTGTCAAGGCCCCTGGCTTTGGCGACCGCCGCAAGGCCATGCTGGAAGACATCGCCATCCTGACCGGTGGCAAGGTGATCGCCGAAGAAATCGGCCTGTCGCTGGAAAAAGTGACTCTGGCTGACCTGGGTTCTGCCAAGCGCATCGAAGTGGGCAAGGAAAACACGATCATCATCGACGGCGCTGGCGCAGCAAGCGACATCGAAGCCCGCGTCAAGCAAATCCGCGTTCAGATCGAAGAAGCGACCAGCGACTACGACCGTGAAAAACTGCAAGAGCGCGTGGCCAAGCTGGCCGGCGGTGTTGCCGTGATCAAGGTTGGCGCTGCCACCGAAGTCGAAATGAAAGAGAAGAAAGCCCGCGTTGAAGACGCACTGCACGCAACCCGCGCTGCCGTGGAAGAAGGCATCGTGGCTGGTGGCGGCGTGGCTCTGCTGCGCGCCAAGCAAGCTGCTGGCACCATCAAGGGCGACAACGCCGACCAGGACCACGGCATCGCCCTGGTGCTCAAGGCGATCGAAGCGCCGCTGCGCGAAATCGTTTACAACGCTGGTGGCGAAGCCTCGGTGGTGGTGAACGCTGTCATGGCTGGCAAGGGCAACTACGGCTTCAACGCTGCCAATGACACCTACGGTGACATGATCGAGATGGGTATTCTGGACCCGACCAAGGTGACCCGCACGGCGCTGCAAAACGCTGCTTCCGTGGCCTCCCTGATGCTGACCACCGAGTGCATGGTGGCCGAAGCCCCGAAGGCTGACGCTCCTGCCGGTGGCATGCCCGATATGGGCGGCATGGGTGGTATGGGCGGCATGGGCATGTAATAGCCCGGTCGGCTACCAAGCCTCCGAAACACAAAACCCCGCAGGGTGCGAACCTTGCGGGGTTTTGTTATTTCTGAACGCGTTGTCCGCGATACCAGGCCTGCTCGGCCAGGGCCAGCATGGGCCAATCGCCCTGGGTGTCACCATAGGCCGAGTGCAAGCGGTAGGCCACATCGCCGGTGCCCAGTTGCTGGTTAAGCCAAGCCTGCAGGCGCTGCGTTTTTTGTGTGCCATGGCAATTCGGTGTGCGCATGCGGCCGGTCAGGTGAGCATCGACGCCGCGTCCCCGGACTTCCATTTCAGTGCAGATCAGCGCATCAAAGCCCAGTTGTTCGGCCACCCGCGTCAGGTACACGTCGGGGGACGCGCTCACCATCACACAACAACGCCCGGCCTGCTGGTGCGCTTGCAACTGCGCCAGCGCCCATGGATTCCACTGACTGGGCAAGTCGCGCGCCAGCCATTGGCGCGTCCATTCTTCCAGCTCGGCCTGAGTGCGATCACCCAGCGTGTGATGCAACAAACGCGCCTTGGCGATGTGATTGGGGACAACCCGCAAGGCATAGGCCAGCAACCACGGCGCGTTTTGCGCCAGCGCCAGCGCCAGGCGTGGCCAGCCCAGACCACGTGCCAGAAAGGGCAAAAGCGAGTCGCCCCGGGTCAGCGTGCCATCGAAATCAAATGCGGCAACCGAGGCGACGCCATCACGCACCGTCACCTTGGGCATCGCACCTTCCCGCAATACCGCTCGCAGAAGGGACATCCCGTCATTGGCAGGAAGGACGGGATGTTGTAGAAACTCTTGAAGATGTCTCCAAGAACCTGGGCGCGATAGGTCTCATAGTTGAAGTTGCTGCCTTCCAGCGCGTAAAAATCCACACCGCTCTGCGTGATCTTGAGCTCTCGAACCGAATCAAAATAAGGGGCGAAGGCCGCCAGATCCGGCGGTGTCGACATGATGACGCGAATTGTTTTACCCTGGTACACCGAAAAATCCACCAGCATGTCATCCTGGCGCGCATGGAAGCGTCCCACCCCAAAAACCGGCATGTAGCTCCGCCGCTCAAAACCATAAATGGAGGCCGGCGTGTAGGCATCTGCCATCAGCACGACGCCGGGGCTGCCGAGTTTGTCGAGGATCTGCGCGGTCTGGTAACTGCGGATCACCTGCGGATAAATGCGCGACAGCGGTTTCACCGTGCGCCAGGTCTCCAGGTTGGTGGTGTACAGGCCGGCCACCACCAACACATGCAACGCGGTGAACACGGCCAGGCCTTTGGCGCAAGAGGCCAGCTGTTTGGGCGCGAGCGCCAGGGCCAGAAAGGCAAAGCCAAAGGGGTAAAACGACAACACCCAATGCAATCCGATCACTTTTTTGGCAGCCAAAACCAAAAAGAACACAAAGGGAACCAGCACCAGACAGGCCAGCAAACGATGTTGCCGTGCCGCAGCCAGCAAGGTCGCGCGTTGGCGCCAGGCGACCCAGACCACCACCGGTGAGACGAGGTAAAACATCATGCCCAGGTAGGTGAACGGCTTGCTCCAGGCAAACACTTCGTCGGCGTTGCGGTTGTACACATTGAACATGATGTTGGACCAGCCATGCGACATGTTGTAGTCCAGATTGATCAGTGCCGCCGGCACGGCACACAATACCAGCAGCAACAAACCGGTCCAGCGCTGGCGGCGATAAAGCACAAAATAAACCAGGTAGGTCAGCCCCAGCACGGCAGCAAAATACTTGGACAGGAAGGCGCAGCCCAGCAACACGCCGGACAGGGCGTACAGGGCATAAGCCGAGCGATCCAGCGCCTCGCGCCGCTCTGCATGGATCAGGGCCGCCACCGAAAACACCGACCAGGCAATCAGCGGAATGTCGGTGGTGATGAACATCAGCAGCCAATTGGCCGGCGCCAACCAGAACAGCAGGACCGCCCAGGCGGCACGCACCCGATCGATCGGTTTGAGCGCCAGCCACAAGCCCCAACCCACGATCAGCGGCAGCAAGACGGCCGGCAGGCGAATCGCCCACACGGTGTCGCCCAGCAGCGCTCGCATCAGGGCAATGACCCAACCCACCATCGGCGGATGGTCGTAATAGCCCCAGTCCGGATACACACCCCACCAGTAGAAAAATGCCTCGTCACCGGTGATCGGGAAGCTCACCGACAGCCACAAACGCAACAACAGGGAACCGGCCCCGGCCAACAACAACCAGCGGAAGATATTTTTCGAGTCAACGGTTTCGGCCGCCATAAACTGAGAGCTAGGATTGGGCATGGGTGCGTTCATGGTGAATTCAGACGTTTAAAACCGGATGTCTTTGGCGATCAGCAGGCTGTGGGCCATGGCCACCATGCCAATCACCACCGCCAGCCAGAGGGTCAGGATGCGCGCGACAAACGTGATTATGAGGGCGCTGGTCGCATCGGCGCCATGCAGCACCAGCAGTCCGCTGAGCACCAGCTCGGTGCCACCTAGGCCCGCCGGCAATGCAGACAAGGCGCCCGCCACCATGGCGACCGCATAAAAACCCACCGCCGTGAGCATTTCGATGTCGAGCCCCAGCAAGCGGCATAACAAATAGACCGCCACCCCCTGCGCCAGCCAAGCGCCCAAGGTCAGGCTCATCCAGAGCGCTGCACGATGGCGCAAGCAGGCCCACGCGGTGCCGAGCCAGACCCAGCGTTGGACGGCGGCGACGAGACGCGATCTCAACAGCGCGGCCGCCAGCAACACCAGGGCCAGCACTGCCAGCAGCCATCCAGTCCAAGGCAAAAACGCCGACAACCAACGCCACCCCCAGATGACGGCAGGCAGACACAGGATCAGCAAGGCCACGAGGTCAGCCACCCGCTCGGCACCAAAAATCGACAGGCTCTGCGTGACCGACAGCGGGCGTTGCGCCAGCAAGGTGGCGCGCAAGGCCTCACCCACGTTGCCCGGAGTCGGCGTGAACACATAACCCACGAGATAACGCCGCAGGCCAGCCAAGGGCTCCATCGGTCGGCCCATGAAGGCCATCCACAGACACCAGCGCCAACCCCTGAGCAGGTAATTCAGCAGACATAGCAGCAGGGCCAGCAAGCCGGTGCCCGACCAAAGCTGCGCCGGCATGGCCGGCACACCCTTACCCAGCAACAACAGGGCCAGGCTGTAGGCCACCGCCACCAGGGCACACACCACCAGCGTGCGCTTGATGGAAAAGCGCGCAGGCAGATCCGTCACAACCAGTGCGGACTCAGAAAAATGGCGGCCCAGGCCAGGGCGGCACCGATGGCCCAAGGGTCGTGCAACAAATCATGCGCCACGTCTTCACCGCGACCCTGATGCACCTGGTAGGCATAACGCAGGGTGGCAAAAATCACGATCGGGATGGTGTAGAGCAGGCGTTCGCCATGTTGCAACTGCGCCTCCGGGCTGGAGGCAAACAGGCTGTAGGTCATCAACAGGGCCGCCAGCGTGACCGCCATCAACATGTCGAGCAAGGCATCGGGGTAGGAGGTCAGCACCGTGCGCTTGCTGCCATGGTCACGAAAACTTTCAGCGCGGCGCTTGGAAAAACCAAGAAACAGTGCCACGAACATGCCCGTCAGCAGCAACCAGCGCGAAGGTGCAATGCCGACCGCCCAGGTACCCGCAAACAGGCGCAGCATGAAGCC
>JBEGLK010000176.1:0-4924 GCA_041183605.1 Pseudomonadota bacterium | reverse complement strand
CGCCGGTGCCGACCTGATCGAGACCAACACCTTTGGCGCCACCACCGTGGCCCAGGCCGACTACGACATGGCCGGCCTGGCCTTCGAGATGAACCTGGTCTCGGCCCGGCTGGCGCGCGCCGCCTGCGACAAGTATTCCACGCCCGACAAACCACGTTTTGTGCTGGGCGCCCTCGGTCCTACACCCAGAACCGCCAGCATCAGCCCCGATGTCAACGACCCCGGTGCCCGCAACATCACGTTCGAGCAATTGCGCGCCGCCTATTACGAGCAGGTCGAGGCACTGGTTCAGGGCGGCGCCGATGTGCTGCTGGTGGAAACGATTTTTGACACGCTCAACGCCAAGGCGGCGCTATTTGCCATTGACGAGTTTTTCGAGGCCAGTGGCGAACGCCTGCCCATCATCATCAGCGGCACCGTGACCGATGCTTCGGGCCGCATTCTGAGCGGCCAGACCGTGACCGCCTTCTGGCACAGCGTGCGCCACGCCCAGCCCCTGGCAGTGGGTCTGAACTGCGCGTTGGGCGCGGCCTTGATGCGCCCCTACATCCAGGAACTGGCACGCGCGGCGCCCGACACCTTCATCAGCTGTTACCCCAACGCCGGCCTGCCCAACCCGATGAGTGACACCGGTTTTGACGAGACACCCGCCGACACCAGCCGCCTGGTGGCTGAATTTGCGGCCGAAGGCCTGGTCAATATCGTAGGTGGCTGCTGCGGCACCACGCCCGACCACATTGGCGCGATCCACGACAAGGTGGCACCCCTGCCAGGGCGCGTGTTGCAAAGAAACGTGTTTTACAAAGAGGCGGCCTGAAACCGCCCTGTCGAGCCAGCGCTGCGAATCTGCCTTTGAGTGCAGATTCGCAGGTTTTGACCATCAACCGCGGATGGCTTTCAAAGCGGCATTGAAGGTGGCGCTGGGACGCATCACCGCGTTGACCTTCTCGGTGTCCGCCAGGTAATAACCGCCGATGTCAGCGGGTTTGCCCTGCACGGCCTTGAGTTCGGCAGTGATTTTTTCCTCGTTGTCGGCCAGTGCCTTGGCCAGCGGCGCGAAATGCGCTTGCAGCTCTTTGTCCTCGGTCTGCCCGGCCAATTCTTGCGCCCAGTACATGGCGAGGTAAAACTGGCTGCCGCGGTTGTCCAGCTCGCCGGTGCGGGCTGAAGGCGACTTGCGGTTGTCCAGCAATTTGCCGGTGGCATCATCGAGCGTCTTGGCCAGGATCGTGGCCTTCTTGTTGCCGGTCTTGATACCCAAATCCTCCAGCGACACGGCCATGGCGAGGAATTCACCAAGCGAATCCCAACGCAGATGGTTTTCTTCGACCAGCTGTTTGACATGTTTGGGCGCCGATCCGCCGGCACCGGTTTCATACATGCCGCCACCTGCCATCAAGGGCACGATCGACAACATCTTGGCGCTGGTGCCCAGTTCCATGATCGGGAACAGGTCGGTCAGGTAGTCGCGCAGGATGTTGCCGGTTACCGAAATGGTGTCGAGGCCGCGGATCACGCGCTCCAGCGTGTAACGCATGGCGCGCACCTGCGACATGTGCTGAATGTCGAGGCCCGTGGTGTCATGGTCTTTCAGATACAGCTCGACCTTTTTGATCAGCTCGTTTTCATGCGGGCGATAGGGGTCGAGCCAGAACACGGCCGGCATGCCGGAATTGCGGGCACGGGTCACGGCCAGCTTGACCCAGTCACGGATCGGCGCATCCTTGACCTGGCACATGCGCCAGATGTCGCCAGTCTCGACGTTCTGCGAGAGCAACACTTCGCCGGTGGCAATGTCAACGATATTGGCCTGGCCGTCTTCCGGCACCTCGAAGGTCTTGTCGTGGGAACCGTATTCCTCAGCCTGTTGCGCCATCAAACCGACATTGGGGACCGTGCCCATGGTCACCGGGTCGAAATTGCCATTGGTCTTGCAGAAGTTGATCATCTCCTGGTAAATCCGGGCAAAGGTGCTCTCAGGCATCACGGCCTTGGTGTCCTTGGGCCGACCATCGGCGCCCCACATCTTGCCGCCAATACGGATCATGGCCGGCATGGAGGCGTCGACAATCACGTCACTCGGCGAGTGGAAATTGGATATGCCCTTGGCCGAATCAACCATCGCCAATTCGGGGCGATGCTCGTGGCAGGCGTGCAGGTCACGCTCGATTTCTTCGCGCAGGGAGGCCGGCAATTTGGCAATCTTGTCGTACAGGTTGGCCATGCCGTTGTTGACATTGACGCCGAGCTCCTCAAATAGCTTGGCATGTTTTTCGAACGCGTCCTTGTAGAAAATCCGGACGCAGTGGCCGAAGACGATCGGGTGCGACACCTTCATCATGGTGGCCTTGACGTGCAAGGAGAACATCACGCCGGTTTCACGGGCATCTTCGAGTTGCGCCTCATAAAACTCGCAGAGCGCCTTCTTGCTCATGAACATGCTGTCGATGATTTCACCCGCCAGCAACTTGGTGAGGGGTTTGAGCACCGTGGTCTTGCCACTTTTGCCAACCAACTCCATGCGCACGTCACGCGCCTTGTCCAGCGTCATCGACTTTTCACCGTGGTAGAAGTCGCCATGAGTCATGTGCGCCACGTGGGTGCGCGAGGCCATGCTCCACTTGCCCATGGAGTGCGGGTTCTTGCGCGCATAACGCTTGACGGCGGCAGGCGCACGACGGTCGGAATTGCCTTCACGCAACACCGGGTTGACCGAGCTGCCCAGACACCTGGAATAACGGGCCTTGATCGCCTTTTCTTCTTCCGTCTTGGGTGCTTCGGGGTAGTCGGGAATCTTGTAACCGCGCTGCTGCAACTCCTTGATGGCGGCGGTCAACTGCGGCACGGAGGCGCTGATGTTAGGCAACTTGATGATGTTGGTGTCCGGCAGCAAAGTCAGGCGACCCAGCTCGGCCAGCGTGTTGGGCACTTTTTGCGCATCAGTCAGGTAATCGGGGAATTCAGCGAGGACCCGGGCCGCCACTGAAATGTCACTGGTTTCAATCTCGATATCCGCCGGCGCAGTGAAGGTTTGCAGGATGGGAAGGAAGGAACACGTCGCCAGCAAGGGCGCCTCGTCGGTGAGTGTGTAGATGATTTTCGAAGTGGCCATGCGTGTCCTCTTGCTTTTGGTGGGTTGATTATTCCGACACTATAGAGCGAATAGCTGTCACGAACCTTATCGTAAATCGACTTTTTGTATTATGAAATAAATAGCGCCAATCAGTGGCCGTCAAAATCATCCCGGGCGCCAACGCGTGCATACACAAAACACCTAAAATCCTCCCCTTCCAAGGAGCGTTGCAGCAGGCTGAGCAGCTTGTCAGGCTTGGGATTTTTTCAACGACGCTCACCTGATTGATATCAGTTGGGGACAGAGCTAAAGATCTATCCCAAAATCTCAAATCTTTTCCCAGGTGAGTTGCATGTCTGAAATAGTTGTCCCCCCCATGAAATTGTCCGGCCTGGAGCCGTTGACGATTGGCGTTGCGCCGTCAGCCGATGCCTCAGTACCCAGTGCAAGCTTTGTCAACATCGGGGAACGCACCAACGTCACCGGCTCCAAGGCTTTCGCCCGCATGATCCTGAACGGCGACTATGAACAAGCTTTGAGCGTGGCACGCCAGCAGGTCGAAAACGGTGCCCAGATCATCGACATCAACATGGACGAGGCCATGCTCGACAGCCAGGCCGCCATGGTCCGGTTCCTGAACCTGATCGCCTCCGAGCCGGACATTTCACGCGTGCCGGTGATGATCGACTCCAGCAAATGGACCGTCATCGAAGCCGGCCTGCGCTGTGTGCAGGGCAAGGCAGTGGTGAATTCGATCAGCATGAAGGAAGGTGTGGACGCCTTCAAGCACCAGGCCATGCTGTTGCGCCGCTACGGTGCCGCCGCGGTGGTAATGGCTTTTGACGAGCAGGGCCAGGCCGACACTTTTGATCGCAAGATTCAGATCTGCGAGCGCGCTTACCGCATCCTGGTGGATGAAGTGGATTTCCCGCCCGAAGACATCATTTTTGACCCCAACATCTTCGCCATCGCCACCGGCATCGAGGAACACAACAACTACGCAGTCGACTTCATCGAGGCCACACGCTGGATCAAGCAAAACCTGCCCGGCGCCAAGGTCAGCGGCGGGGTCTCGAATGTCTCCTTCAGCTTCCGCGGCAATGACCCGGTACGCGAAGCCATCCACACCGTGTTCCTGTACCACGCGATCAAGGCGGGCATGGACATGGGTATCGTCAATGCCGGCATGGTCGGCGTCTACGACGACCTGGAGCCCGAGCTGCGCGAACGCGTTGAAGACGTGGTGCTGAACCGCCGACCGGATGCTGGCGAGCGCCTGGTCGAGATTGCCGAAGGCGCCAAGGGCGCGGCCAAGGACGACAGTAAAAAGCTCGAGTGGCGCGGCACTCCGGAGCACCCGGTCGACGTCGAACAGCGCCTGAGCCATGCCATGGTGCACGGCATCACCGACTTCATCGTCAAAGACACTGAAGAAGCCTACCGGGTGATTCTGGCCAAGGGTGGGCGACCACTGCACGTGATTGAAGGTCCGTTGATGGCCGGCATGAGCATCGTTGGCGACCTGTTTGGCCAAGGCAAGATGTTTTTGCCGCAGGTGGTGAAAAGCGCGCGCGTCATGAAGCAGGCCGTGGCCCATCTGATCCCTTATATCGAAGAAGAAAAACGGCTGGACGAGGCCGCCGGGCGCGACGTGGCCACCAAAGGCAAGATCATCATGGCCACGGTCAAGGGTGACGTACATGACATCGGCAAAAACATCGTGACCGTGGTGCTGCAGTGCAATAACTTTGACGTGGTCAACATGGGCGTCATGGTGCCAGCCCACGAAATCCTGGCGCGAGCGAAAGCCGAAGGAGCCGACATCATCGGCCTGTCGGGCCTGATCACGCC
>JBEGLK010000175.1:0-5093 GCA_041183605.1 Pseudomonadota bacterium | reverse complement strand
TAAAGACCTTGGGCCTGCAATTACACGCCACGGGGGGTGCGCATGACACGCTGGTTCTCAACCATTTGATGCGCGATCAACTCGTTTCCGTGGGTCATGGTCACGACGGCGGCTTGATGCGCCTCGTGTCTCGTGCGGCGGGGGGATTGACGCCAGAAAACGCCATCGACGGGGTGTTTTTCTTTATCGATCCCGTCAATCCGACCTCGATGTACCCCGAGGCGCAGGCGCTCAAACGTCAATGTGTCATCCATGGCAAACCGTTTGTTGCGACCCTGGCTGGCGCCATCGAATGGGTCGCTGTGGAGATGGCTTCAGCCGGGCTGGTTGCCCAGGCGTCACCGATTTCGCAACAATTCAAGGCCCTGGAATCCCAGGTGGTGGCGCTGATCGCCCACGATGCGCGCAAGGCCGAGATGATGGAGTTTGCTGCTGAGCACTTTGACTTGTTGTCCCGTTTTGCGGGTCGGGTCGCCACCGGGACCACCGGCAGCAAGCTCAATGCCATGGCCTGGTCCAAAGGCTGGCCTGCAGACCAAACCTGGGTGACTTGTTACCAGAGCGGGCCCTTGGGCGGAGACGCGCAGATTGCCGAGCTGGTATTGGACAAACGGTGTCAGAAAGTCATCTTTTTTGAAGATCCGCATGTGGCACGGCAACATGAGGCCGATATTCAACTGCTCGATCGTGCGGTCTACAGCGCCGGCGAATTCACGACCTGCTTCAACACGCCCGAGATGACCCGGCGCTGGGCCCGGGCGCTGGCCGGTTGAAAAGCTGCCGCGCCAGGGCGTGGTTCAGCGTGAGAGCGTGTACACCGAGGTGCCGGCCAGCAGGTTGGGCAGCAGGCGCACCACCTTGCCGTCCTGCAGGCCAAAGCTGTCCTGCACCAGCAGGCGGTTGCGGCTGGCCAGCACGCCGAGGTCGGCATGGGTGCCGACGCGAATGTTGGGCGTGTCAAACCACTGGTAAGGCAGGCGTTTGGTGACCGGCATGCGCCCGCCCAGCACACTCAGGCGATTCGGCCAATGGGCAAAATTGGGGAAAGCCACAATGCCCAGACGTCCCACGCGCACGGTTTCCAGCAACATCACTTCGGCATTGCGCAGGTGTTGCAGGGTGTCGATTTGCAGCACCACATCAAAGCTGGCATCGGCAAAGGTGGACAGGCCTTCGTCTAGGTTGAGCTGAAGCACGTTGACGCCGCGCTTGACACAAGCCTGCACATTGGCATCGTCGATCTCGACGCCATAACCGCTGCAGCCGCGCGCCTGGATCAGGTGCGCCAGCATGGCGCCGTTGCCACAGCCGAGGTCGAGCACGCGCGAGCCTGGGGGGACCAGTTCGGCGATGGCGAGCTGGGTGCCATTGACCTTGGTGCTGGCGCTCATGCGGCCTCCCCTGCAGGCTTGACGACATTGTTGAAGTAGGAACGGATGACGCCCGTGTAGCGGGCGTCATCGAGCAAAAAGGCATCGTGCCCGTGGGGCGCGTTGATTTCGGCGTAACTCACGTCACGTTTATTGTCGAGCAGTGCCTTGACGATCTCGCGGCTGCGTTTGGGTGCAAAGCGCCAGTCGGTGGTGAAGCTCACCAGCAGGAATTTGGAGCTGGCGCGCGCCAGTGCCAGGCTCAGATTGCCGTCAAATTTGCGCGCCGGATCGAAGTAGTCGAGCGCGCGGGTGATCAGCAAATAGGTGTTGGCGTCAAAGTATTCGGCAAACTTGTCGCCCTGGTAACGCAGGTAACTCTCGATCTGGAACTCGGCCTCGAGCGTGCTGTAAAAGAAATTGCGATCCTGCTCGCTTTGGCTGCTGGCAATGAGCTGGCGTCCAAACTTTTCGTTCATCACGTCGTCGCTGAGGTAGGTGATGTGGCCGATCATGCGGGCGATGCGCAGACCGCGTTTGGGCACGGTGCCATGGTCGTAAAAATGACCGCCATGAAAATCGGGGTCGGTCTGAATGGCGCGCCGGGCCACTTCATTGAAGGCAATGTTTTCTGCCGTCAGGTTGGGCGCACTGGCAATCACCACCGCGTGGCGCACCCGGTCCGGGTATTGCAGCGCCCAGCTCAGCGCCTGCATGCCGCCCAGGCTGCCGCCCATCACCGCGGCCAGGTTCTGGATGCCCAGGGCATCGAGCAGCCGGGCCTGGGCATTGACCCAGTCTTCGACCGTGACCACCGGAAAATCGGCGCCATACACACGCCCGGTGTCGGGGTTGGTGTGCATCGGGCCGGTGGAGCCAAAACACGAGCCCAGGTTGTTGACACCAATGACAAAAAACTGCTCGGTGTCGAGCGGTTTTCCCGGTCCGATCATGTTGTGCCACCAACCCTCGGATTTCTCCTGGCCGGCGTAAGTGCCGGCCACATGGTGCGAGGCGTTCAGCGCGTGGCAGATCAGTACCGCGTTGGACTTGTCGGCGTTGAGCGTGCCGTAGGTTTCGAATGCGAGGTCGTATTCCCGAATGGAAGCACCGCTTTGCAAAGGCAAGGCGGCCGCAAAATGCATGGACTGGGGTGTGACGTTCATAGGGTCGGAGTTAGGCTCGCTTTGAGTATAAAGCGCCAGTCAGCCCGCCCCGACCCTCACAAACCGCTAAAGCAGTTTCAGTCGCCGGGCACCTTCGGTGAGTTCTGCGCGGAAATCGGGGTGGGCAATCGCGATCATTTCCTGGGCGCGTTGTTTGGCCGATTTGCCGCGCAACTGGGCCACGCCGAATTCGGTCACCACGTAGTTGACGTCATTTTTGCTGGTCGTGACGTGGGTGCCCGGTGTCAGGGTGGGCACGATACGCGTCAAGCTGTCATCCTTGGCGGTTGAGGGCAACACGATGAAGGACTTGCCGCCCTGCGAGCGGTTGGCGGCGCGCACAAAGTCGACCTGGCCCCCGCTGCCGGAATAAGGCAAGGGCCCCAGGCTTTCCGAGCCGCATTGGCCCAGCAAGTCAATCTGCAGGGTGGCATTGATCGACATCAGTTTGTCGTTTTGTCCGGCCAGGTAGGGGTCATTGGTGAAGTCTGCCGGATGCATTTCCAGCGCCGGGTTGCGCTCCATGAACTGGTACAGTTTTTTCGAGCCGAGCGCAAACGTGGCCACCATTTTGCCGGGCAGGTAGTTCTTTTTGCGATGGGTGATGGCGCCGCTTTCGATCAGGGTCAGAATGCCATCGCCGATCATTTCGGTATGGATGCCCAGATCGCGCTTGCCGGTCAGTTGCATCACCACCGCATCAGGAATGCCCCCATAACCAATCTGCAGCGTGGAGCCGTCATCGATCATGTCGGCCACATACTTGCCAATGGCCTGCTGTACCGGTCCGATTTTTGGCAAGCCGACTTCCATCACCGGCGCATCACTTTCCACCAGTGCGCTCACCTGTGACACATGGACATGGCAATTGCCGTAGGTAAACGGGACGTTCGGGTTCACTTCGAGCACGACAGTACGCGCCTTGGCCACCGCGGCCATGGTGTAGTCGGGCCCCAGGCTGAGCGCGAAATATCCCTTCTCATCCATTGGTGAAGCCATGGCAAAAACCACATCCGCAGGGATCTGGTCACGCTGGATCATGACCGGGATGTCGGAAAAACTGCAGGGAAAGAAATCAATCGAGCCGTTTTGCCCGCCAGCGCGTGAGGCCCCGCCAAAGAAGAAAGCCATGTGGCGCACATGGTCAGCGGTTTCCGTGTCGAAATAGTCAAATTTGCGAACTGCCAGCAGCTGCACCACCTTGACATCGTGGAAGCGGCGGCGCTGCTGCGATAGGGCTGTCAACAGCGTTGGCGGCTCGCCCACCCCGGTGGGAACAATGATGAAATCGCCGTTGTGTATCTGATCGAGGGCGTCTTCAGCGCTGACGCGTTTGCTTTGGTAAATAGCTTGGAATGACATGGGGCTTTGCCGGATGAATGAGAGGGGGATGTTGTGTTGCGTTTACGGTCAGCCATGGTAGGCCCGCAAATGGACAACATCCTGACATGCCACAAACAACTGGCAATCTTTCACCCAACGAGGCGCCCAGATGCTCTGAGGGACGTACGGCACCCTCATCCTTGCTCAATGGCAACAGACGGCTTGTAGGTATTGCGTTGTTGTGCCTTGGCGGAAACAGGGCCTGGTCCCCGCGGCGGAGCATGGCGTCAATGGTATCGTCGGCTTCCTGCAGGTGTCCCCCCACACTCACACTCAGACGAATCACTGCACCCGTGTCACTGGTGACAGCCGTGCATTGCTCGACCTCTGAGCGCAAGCGTTCCCCGAGAACATCAAGCGAAATCTGATTGGCCTGCGGCAACAACACAAGAAACTCATCGCCGCCCCAACGCGACACTGCATCGTAAGTGCGCACGGTTTGTTCGATCAGGCGGGCGATGACCTTGATCGCCTGGTCACCCACAGCATGACCAAACTGGTCGTTGATGTCCTTGAACCTGTCCACGTCGAGCCAAAGAATGCCCAACCGGCTGCCTTCGCGTTGCGCGCGCTGCAATTCCGATTCCAGACGTGTCAACATGCCACGCCGGTTCAGCAACTCCGTCATGGGGTCGATCCGTGTGAGTTTTTCCAGGGCGGCGGTGCGCTCCTGGACTTTGGACTCGAGGTCGCGTCGCGCCTGCGACACGGCCTTTGCCATGCTGACAAAACGGTGCATCAAAGTCTTGATTTCACCGGTGCCGAGTTTGTCGAGGTCTTGCACATTGTCCTGACCACCCTCTACCATCGACATGGCCTTGTCCAATTGTTCAAGGGGTCTCACTACGTAATGGCGGATGGCCAGATTGAACAGTAGCAGCAAACCGACCAGGGTCAGTGGGCAGCAACATGTCTGGATCAAGCAAGGTGATTTCATACCAATCGATTTCGGGGAGGTAGGTGACACCGGCCAGATGCCGCTTGCCGTTCAGGTTGACAAACAAGGTCGCCACCGTTTTGTCGCTGGCTTCCAGCGAATGCATGGCAGCCATCACGGCTTCCTGATCCTGTTTATGGTCGAACAACAAATGGATGGTGTTTTGTAGCTCTGGACGCTTGCTGACCGACCCAAAGTCGATGAGTTTTTGGTCGCGGTGGATCTGGATGGCGCCGG
>JBEGLK010000174.1:0-9473 GCA_041183605.1 Pseudomonadota bacterium | reverse complement strand
GGGCACGGGCTTGTAGCCCTCTTCGAGACGCTCATATTCCATGAATCCGGTTACTTTTCCCATGATATTTTTCCTTGTCTATTGCCCGTGCTGTCTGCTCAGACGGCGACCGGTTTGGCTTCTTTTTGAGACGCTGCTTGTGCCCGGCTGGCCTGGGCTTGTGCCTCTTTCTTGGCATGCAACTCGCCCAGCGCGCGCTTGTACTCGTGCGGGAAAACCTTGACGAACTTCAGACGCGAAGTCTCCCAGTTGTCGAGCAGTTCACGCGCCCGGCGGCTACCGGTCCAGCGGTTGTGATCAGCCAGCATTTGCTTGAGCTGTTCTTCGTCGCTTTGGCCGCGGTGCCACAGGCTATCGTCGAGCGCTTCACGCTGTTCCGCCGTGGTCAGCACTTTTTCAAGCGCCACCATGGCCGTGTTGCAGCGTTTGCCAAACTTGCCGTCTTCGTCATAAACGTAGGCAATACCGCCACTCATGCCGGCGGCAAAGTTGCGACCCGTGACGCCCAACACCGCAACGGTACCGCCGGTCATGTATTCGCAGCCATGGTCGCCCGTGCCTTCCACCACGGCGCTGGCGCCCGACAGACGCACGGCAAAACGCTCGCCGGCCACGCCGCTGAAGAAGGCTTCGCCACTGGTGGCACCAAACATCACGGTGTTGCCGACAATGGTGTTCTTGATCGCGTCGCCGCGGAAGTCGATGCTGGGACGCACCACCACACGGCCGCCGCTGAGGCCCTTGCCGGTGTAGTCATTGGCGTCGCCAATCAAATAAAGCGTGATGCCGCGAGCCAGGAAGGCGCCAAAGGATTGACCACCGGTGCCCTCCAGCTGGATGCGGATGCTGTCATCGGGCAAGCCATCGGGGTGCACTTGTGTCACCGCACCGGAAAGCATGGCGCCCACCGAACGGTTCACATTGCGCGCTACTTCAATGAATTGCACGCGTTCACCCTTGTCGATGGCGGCACGGCTCTTGGCGATCAGCACGTTGTCGAGCGCCTTTTCCAGGCCGTGGTCCTGTTCTTCAAACTGGAAGCGCGGCACATCGGCGGGCACGTTGGGTTGGGCAAACAGACGGCTGAAGTCCAGGCCGCTGGCTTTCCAGTGCGCCAGCCCGGAGCGGGTGTCGAGCAGATCCGAGCGACCGACCATGTCGTCAAATTTGCGGATGCCCAGTTGCGCCATGATCTGACGCACTTCCTCGGCGATGAAGAAGAAATAGTTGACCACGTGCTCGGGTTTGCCCGAGAACTTCTGACGCAACACCGGATCCTGCGTGGCCACGCCAACCGGGCAGGTGTTGAGGTGGCACTTGCGCATCATGATGCAACCCTCAACCACCAGCGGTGCAGTGGCGAAGCCGAACTCGTCGGCACCCAACAGCGCGCCAATGGCGACATCGCGGCCGGTCTTCATCTGGCCGTCGGCCTGCACACGAATGCGGCTGCGCAGACGGTTGAGCACCAGCGTCTGCTGGGTTTCGGCCAGACCGATCTCCCAAGGGCTGCCTGCATGCTTGATGGACGACCAGGGCGAGGCACCGGTGCCGCCGTCATGGCCGGCAATCACCACGTGGTCGGCCTTGCACTTGGCAACGCCCGCGGCAATGGTGCCAACGCCAATTTCACTCACCAGCTTGACGCTGATGCCGGCCTTGGGCGCAACGTTTTTCAGGTCGTGAATCAGCTGCGCCAAGTCTTCGATCGAGTAAATGTCGTGGTGCGGCGGCGGCGAGATCAGACCCACACCCGGCACCGAGTGGCGCAAACGGCCAATGTATTCAGACACTTTGGTGCCAGGCAACTGACCACCCTCGCCGGGCTTGGCGCCCTGGGCCATCTTGATTTGGATCTGGTCGGCGCTGCCCAGATATTCAGCAGTGACACCAAAACGACCCGAGGCCACCTGCTTGATGCGCGAACGCATGGAGTCGCCATCCTGCAAGGGGTAGTCGACCTCAAACAGATCTTTGCCCAACAGGTCGGACATGGTTTGACCCTGTTTGATCGGAATGCCCTTGAGTTCGTTGCGGTAACGCAAGGGGTCTTCGCCGCCCTCACCGGTGTTGCTCTTGCCGCCGATGCGGTTCATGGCAATGGCCAGCGTGGCGTGGGCTTCGGTGGAGATCGATCCCAGCGACATGGCACCGGTGGCAAAACGCTTGACGATTTCCTTGGCGGGTTCGACCTCGTCCAGCGGAATGGCCTTGGCCGGATCGATCTTGAACTCGAACAGCCCGCGCAGCGTCATGTGGCGTTTGCTCTGGTCGTTGACGAGCTGGGCGTATTCCTTATAGGTGTTCCAGTTGTTGGCACGGGTGCTGTGTTGCAACTTGGCAATCACGTCCGGTGTCCACATGTGCTCTTCACCACGGGCACGCCAGGCGTATTCACCGCCGGCATCCAGCCGGTTGGCCAGCACCGGATCGTTGCCGTAGGCTGCCTTGTGCATACGGATGGCCTCTTCGGCAATCTGGAATACACCAATGCCTTCGACTTTGCTGGGGGTTCCGGTGAAGTATTTGTTGATGGTGTCGGATGACAGGCCAATGGCCTCGAACAACTGCGCGCCACAGTAACTCATGTAGGTCGACACACCCATCTTGGACATGATCTTGGACAGACCCTTGCCAACCGCCTTGACGTAGTTGTAAATGGCCTTGTCGGCGCTCAAATCGCCAGGCAATTCCTTGCAGATGCTGGCCAGGGTTTCCATCGCCAGGTAGGGGTGAATGGCTTCAGCGCCGTACCCCGCCAGCACACCGAAGTGGTGCACTTCGCGGGCAGTGCCGGTTTCCACCACCAGACCCGCCGTGGTGCGCAAGCCTTCACGCACCAGATGCTGGTGGATGGCCGACAGCGCCAGCAGGGCCGGAATGGCCACCTGGGTGGCGCTGACACCACGGTCGCTGATGATCAGGATGTTGTTGCCATTCTTGATGGCGTCCACCGCCTCGGCGCACAGTGAGGCCAGCTTGGCTTCGACACCTTCACAACCCCAGGTCAAAGGGTAGGTGATGTCGATGGTGTAGCTGTGGAACTTGCCGTGGGTGTGTTTGGCAATGTCGCGCAGCTTGGCCATGTCGGCAAAGTCGAGCACCGGCTGGCTCACCTCGAGGCGCATCGGTGGGTTCACCTGATTGATGTCGAGCAGGTTGGGTTTGGGGCCGATGAAGGACACCAGGCTCATCACGATGGCTTCGCGAATTGGGTCGATCGGCGGGTTCGTCACCTGCGCGAACAACTGCTTGAAGTAGTTGTAGAGCGGCTTGTTCTTGTCGGACAAAACAGCCAGCGGGCTGTCGTTGCCCATGGAACCAATGGCTTCTTCGCCGTTGGCCGCCATCGGGGAAAGCAGGAATTTCAGGTCTTCCTGGGTGAAACCAAACGCCTGTTGCCGGTCCAGCAAATTGCTCTCGGACTCGGCCGCACTGGCAGGTTCACCACCGCCCTGAACGTCATCCAGGCGGATGCGCAGGTTTTCGATCCACTGCTTGTAGGGCTTGCTGTTGGCGAGTGTGGATTTGAGTTCGTCGTCATCAACCATACGGCCCTGTTCCAGGTCGATCATGAACATCTTGCCCGGCTGCAGGCGCCACTTGCGAACAATCTTGTTCTCGGGGAAGGGCAAGACGCCCGACTCGGAAGCCATCACCACCAAATCGTCGTCGGTGACGCAATAACGTGACGGACGCAGGCCGTTGCGGTCGAGCGTGGCGCCAATCTGGCGGCCATCGGTAAAAACGATACTGGCCGGGCCGTCCCATGGCTCCAGCATGGCGGCGTGGTACTCATAGAAGGCGCGGCGGCGCTCGTCCATGCTGGTGTGTTGCTCCCAGGGTTCCGGAATCATCATCATCACAGCCTGACTGATCGGATAACCGGCCATGGTCAACAGCTCAAGGCAGTTGTCGAAGGTTGCGGTGTCTGACTGGGTGGGGAAGCTGATGGGGTAGAGCTTTTGCAAATCGGCGCCCAACACCGGCGAACTCATCACGCCTTCGCGGGCCTTCATCCAGTTGTAGTTGCCCTTGACGGTGTTGATTTCACCGTTGTGCGCCACATAGCGGTAGGGGTGGGCCAGCGGCCACTCGGGGAAGGTGTTGGTGGAGAAACGCTGGTGCACGAGGCCCAATGCCGAGACACAACGCTGGTCTTTCAGGTCCAGGTAATAGGTACCAACCTGATCGGCCAGCAACAAGCCCTTGTAGATGACTGTGCGGCTCGACATGCTGGGCACGTAATACTCTTTGCTGTGCTTGAGCTTGAGCGCCTGGATGTGTGCGCTGGCGGTCTTGCGGATCACATAGAGTTTGCGCTCCAGGGCGTCCTGCACAATCACGTCGTCGCCGCGACCGATAAAGATCTGACGCAGGACGGGCTCCTTGATGCGCACATTGGGTGACATCGGCATGTCGCGATCGACCGGCACATCGCGCCAGCCCAACAGCACCTGGCCCTCGGCTTCTACCGCACGCTCCAATTCCTGCTCGCAGGCCTGGCGGCTGGCGTGCTCCTTGGGCAAAAACACCATGCCCACGCCGTATTCGCCGGGAGGCGGCAAGGTCACGCCCTGGGCCGCCATTTCTTCGCGGTACAGGGCATCGGGCAACTGGATCAGGATACCGGCGCCGTCCCCCATAAGCTTGTCGGCACCCACCGCACCCCGATGGTCCAGATTCTCAAGAATCTTGAGCGCATTCTTGACAATGTCGTGCGACTTGACGCCCTTGATGTGGGCCACAAAACCGACCCCGCAAGCGTCATGCTCTTGGGATGCTGAATACAAACCGTTGTCCTGGAGATGCTTGATCTCGGCCGCCGTCGTCATGGGAGCGCTCCTAAAAATATCAGAAAAGTGAACTTTACCGCATTGCAACATCAATGCCAAGCAAATTAATTGGGGTCAGATTCCAATTAATTTATAGATAAATAATCGAATATTAAATTGGGGACATATTAAATATAGTAGCAAGAAAGCTATCAATAAAAAGCAACACAGGTCTATTTAAGTTCGCCCTTCTTGGCAGAAAGCGGGCGCCCCGCCCCACTTTTAGCGACGCGGCGAGTTGTTCTTTTTTGTAAATCGGCCACAAATTTTTCATCCCCCAAGGCCCACCCACTCAAAGTTGCCTGAGTCATGGCAAGCTGTTGCACCGGCTTGATGCCGTTTTGCACCAATTCGGCGTACGCTGCCTCACGGGCAAAAGGCGTGTTGCCCAGGCCCCAATAAAGGGCATGGGGAGCAATCAAGCGGTCAACCCTTAGCCCCAGGTAATGCAGATGACTCGACCAGGGGTACTCCTGTGCTTCACTCACCAGTCCGGCACGCACTGGGTTGAGGTCGATGTAGGCCATGCAGGCCAGCAGATAACGATCTGTCTGAATCAGAGTGGATTTGTAGCGCCCTTCCCACAAGGTGCCGCTACGCTGGTGCACATCGTTGAAATAACGCACATAACTGCGTCCCACCGCTTGCATCATCTTGGGCAAGCCATCGTCCGTCTGCGGCGTGGCCAGCAAATGGAAGTGGTTGCTCATCAACACATAGGCATGAACGGCCACTTCGAACTTTTTGGCGTATTCCTCCAACAGGTCCAGTAGCTTGCGATAATCATCTGGCGTGACAAAAATAGCCTGCCTGTTATTACCGCGCTGAATCACATGGTGCGGATAACCCGGCAGGGTGAGTCGGGGAAGACGCGCCATGGTTTCAAATGAACTTGACTCTGTCTTGCTTACTTAGGCGCTTTGACAAGACGAACCTTGCCACCGGTGGTCACCAGGATCACTGCATCGCCGGGGACCAGGATTTGTTCACCTTTGGCCTGCACCACGGCGCGCCGTTCACCCCCCTTGAGCTGAACCAGCACTTCAACTGCGTTTTCGCGCGTGGCCATGCGCTCAATTGCATTGCCGGCCGCAGCCCCCGCCACCCCAACGAGCAGACCAATCACGTTGCTCTCGGCACTGGATCCGCCGCGCGTCGCGCCGGCCACCGCACCCGTCACACCGCCAACCGCGGCACCGATACCGCTTTGGCTTCCGTCCACCACCACGTCGCGGACACTCAGCACCACACCGTCCTGCACTTGAGACAGGCGCTGCGCATCACCACGTTGAATCACATCAGGACTGCTGCTTGCACAAGCCACCAACAGCGTTGCAACAAACACCAACAAGGCGCTCTGGATCTGTTTTTTCATGGTTTCCCCCAAAATCAATAGAGTTCAAGAATGGCCGTTTGCCGTCGTTCAGATCGACGCGCCAGGTTCTTCATTGTCAGGCAACGCTGTAAAGCGTGTGTGAAGCAACTCGGTCAAGCCAAATTCTTCCAGCAGGGCTCGCAATCGGTGTGCGGCTGCGGCTTTTTTACGGCCAGTATGGCGAGCCATGATGAGCTCGTTTTTCATGCTGTGCTCCCAGCCGACAAGCTCGGTGACCGTGACTTGGTAACCGCACGCTTCCAGATACAGGCAGCGCAACACATTGGTGATCTGGCTGCCCATTTCGCGGGTATGCAAGGGATGGCGCCAAAGTTCAGACAGTGGCGTCCTGGAAAGCGACAGCGCCTTGTGCTGGCTCAACACGCGAGCCACCTCGGCCTGGCAGCAAGGCACCAGCACCATGAACCGGGCCTGTTTTTGCAGGCCAAACGCAATCGCGTCGTCGGTGGCGGTGTCGCAGGCATGCAGAGCTGTGACCATGTCGATGCGCGCTGGCAATTGCCCCGATTGGGCCGACTCGGCCACCGTCAGGTTCAAAAACGACATGCGGTCAAAACCCAGCCGCAGAGCCAGTTCACGGGATTTTTCGACCAGCTCAGCACGGGTCTCAATGCCGTAAACATGACCACTGGAACGCACCTTGAAAAACAGGTCGTACAGGATGAAGCCGAGGTAGGACTTGCCGGCGCCATGGTCAGCCATGGTGATGCCTTTGCCCGCGCCCAGTTCCAGCAACAGTTTCTCTATGAACTGGTACAGGTGGTAGACCTGCTTGAGCTTGCGACGCGAATCTTGGTTGAGCTTGGCTTCACGGGTCAGGATATGCAATTCCTTGAGCAACTCAATGGACTGACCTGGCCGCACATCTTCTGGCAACACGGCATGCGGGGCTGAAGACCCTACGGCAACTCGGCCGCGCTCCAATTTCTGGTTTTTCATGAGCTACGGCCTACTTTCAATGCAGTCCAACCTGCCGGACCCAGGCGCTCCATGGTTTGCATATTGACTTCAAAAATCGACTCCGGGTTGGGAAAGGCGGCAACCGCCCGATCAATGCTGTCTTCACGCAACAGATGCAGCGTGGGATAAGGCGAGCGGTTGGTGAAATTGGTGATGTCATCCGCCAACGTTCCCGCAAACTGGTAATCGGGATGCAACGATGCAATTTGCAACACACCTTCAAGCTTAAGGTCGACTAACGCCAGGTCCGCATCTGCCAGAAAGTCGTTGAAATCCAGAAAATCATGCAGGCAGTCCGGCGCCATCAACAAGGTGGTGTCCCGCACTTTGGCATCCAGGGCAACAAGATTCTTCAACTCGGAAATCAAGTCGTCAAGCAAGCCTTGCCCAGTCGTGGCATCACTGACCGCATAATGCACCTGCCCCTTCACAAACACGCTCTTGGCAAAAGGGCACAAGTTGAGACCAATGACCGCGCGTTCGAGCCAGGCTTGGGTATCAGCAATCACTCGATCGTGGACAGTCATAAATTTCTTTCTCGCTAAAGAAGACGCGCTCAGACAGCCCCGAGCAGCAAACGTGATCCCGTCAGGCGTTCATGTTCACGCAGCGCAAAACGGTCGGTCATGCCGGCAATATAGTCTGCAACAACACGTGGCAAGGCTCGCTCTGATAGTGATTCATTCGCTCGCACCGATGCCAACGAGCGATGATGACTCTCGGGCAAATGGTCCGGCTGCGCCAGGTAACACATAAACAAATCTCGCACCACCTGCTGCCCTTGACCCGTGGTGTACAGCACTTGTGGGTGGCGGTACAGCTTTTGCAACAAAAAACTTTTCAGAGCCTGCGATTGCGCGCGCATGTACGCACTGAATTGAATCAAGGGTGGCAAATGACGGGCGGCATCCACGGAGTCGGGTTTCGCCTGTTGCAGCGCGTTTAACGATGCAGTGATCACGTCGTATACCTGCGCACTCAACATGCGCCGGATGGACTCATACAGCAGGCGCCGCCCCTGCGTCCTGTCCTGCAACTGCGGGTGCTCGGCCAGCGTTTGCCGTCTGAAATCATCAAACAAGGGGACTTCCTGCAACTGCTCCAGCGTGATCAGCCCGGAACGCACGCCATCATCGATGTCATGCGCGTTGTAGGCAATTTCGTCGGCCAGGTTGCACAACTGAGCCTCCAGGCTCGGTTGGGTTCGCTGCAAAAAGCGCTGTCCAACACCATTGGGCTCAGCCAGCTCAAGTTGTTCCGCATGATGCCGCGAGCAATGCTTGAGAATACCTTCACGGGATTCAAAGGTGAGATTCAAACCATCAAACTCGGGGTATCGCTCCTCCAGATGATCGACAACGCGCAAACTTTGCAAGTTGTGTTCAAAGCCACCAAAGTCAGCCATGCAACCATTGAGCGCATCCTGGCCGGCATGGCCGAACGGGGTATGTCCTAGGTCATGCGCCAGCGCGATGGCTTCCACCAGGTCTTCGTTCAAATCCAGCGACCGCGCCATGGAGCGTCCGAGTTGCGCGACCTCCAGCGAATGTGTCAGGCGAGTGCGAAACAGGTCGCCTTCGTGGTTCAAGAAAACCTGGGTTTTGTACACCAGACGCCGAAACGCCGTGCTGTGCACTATGCGATCGCGGTCACGCTGGTAGTCGCTTCTGGTGGGGGCCGGTACCTGGTGAAAGCGCCGTCCCCGGGTTTTTGCCGGGTCACAGGCATAAGGAGCCAGGCTCATGATTTGCCCGTCAACCGGCACAACACGCGTCGATCACCCTGCGCACCACGTCATCGGGAGCGCCGCGCACGGCCGCGCGACCAGGCTGGTCAATGACGACAAACTTGATCTCGCCGGCCTCACTTTTTTTGTCCAGCCGCATCAGTTCCAGGTAGCGCCCGGCATTGTCGGATTCAGACAAACGTGGCCCCTTGACCGGCAAGCCCGCCTTTTGGATCAGGTGAACCAACCGGTTGACAAAAAATGCATCCACCAAACCAAGTCGCTGCGACAAATGCGCCGCCATCACCATGCCGCAGCCCACGGCCTCGCCATGCAGCCATTCACCGTAACCCAATCCAGCTTCAATGGCATGGCCAAAGGTGTGCCCAAAATTAAGAATGGCACGCAAGCCCGACTCACGCTCGTCCTGACCCACCACCTCAGCCTTGATCTCGCAACTGCGCTTGACAATGTGCGCAAGCGCGGCTGGCTCACGCGCCAACAAGGCATCCATGTTGGCTTCCAGCCAGGCCAGGAAATCCATGTCGGCGATCGG
>JBEGLK010000173.1:0-4995 GCA_041183605.1 Pseudomonadota bacterium | reverse complement strand
CAGGGCCGCATTGAGTTTGGCCACCGTTTCTGGCGCCATGTGGGCAGGGCCAATCAGTCCAGACCAGGCCGGGAAAGAGAAACCTTTGAGCGTTTCAGCCGAGGTCGGAAGGTTGGGTGACAGAGGGCTGCGTTCCGGCAAGGTAATTGCCAGCGGCTTGACCTTACCCGTACTCACCAGGCTCATGGCGGTTGAATAGTCGGCAATCGAGAAGTTGACGACGCCACTTGCCAGGTCGGTATAGGTGCTGCTGGTGGTTTTGTAAGGCACCAACAGCGTATCGATTTCTGCCACGTTGTTGAGCGCCGTCACCTGAATTTTTGTGAGCGCGGAGTAGTGCGCTGCAGAAAGTTTGCCCGGATTGCGTTTGGCATAAGCAATGAATTCGGACATGGTGTTCACTGGCAACGCCGAATTCACCATATAGACCTGAAATGCGCGATAAATTCCGCCAATCGCCGTGAAGTCGCGCCTGGAGTCATAACCAGGGTTTTTCATGAGCGCCATGTTGATGGCAACCGGAGAGACGCCACCCAACATGAGCGTGGTGCCGTCCGGCTTGGATTTGAGCAATTCCTGAACCGCAATCCGGCCTTCGGCACCTGGCTTGTTGTCAACAATCACGGGCCGCTTCAACAATTCGCTGAGGCCGTTGGCAACAATTCGGCTGGCTGAGTCACTTGGCGTTCCAGATCCCAGCGGCACAATGATGCGGATGGGGGCATCACCGGCCGGCTGCGCCAAAGCGGCACCAGCCGACAGAAGACCAATCAGCGAAGACAAGAAAATACGTTTGTTCATTTGTTTCTCAATAATGTTGGGCCCGTACAGGCAATAAAAATTTGGGGGTCCTGCAAATCATCCGGCTGACGCAGGTCTAGGCCGTGCGAAATATAGCAGGTCGAAGTCAGCCTGTGCTGGAAAAACCTGACTGCGCGTCTGCTTCACCCCTGTAATGGCATCGCTACACTTTCTCCATCCCTTCATTTCACGTTCCGAGGCACCGACATGACATCGCTGGCGGCAGATCCAAGTCCTTTTCGTGGCAACCGCTACCGAACCACGCTGGAATTGGCACAGTGGCATGCCCAGACTCACCCCGAAGCTGCCATTGAACCCCATATTCCCATCGTGGATGGGCACCACCATCTTTTTGGCACGCCGACAGACACACATTTTTACCGCCGGGAAGATCTTGCGCACGACCTGGACTCGGGGCACAAGATCATTGGCACCGTCTACGTCGAGGCTTTCAGCTCGGGCTGGCGAACGGACGGACCGGAATCCTTGCGCTCGGTGGGCGAAGTCGACATGATTTGCCAGGCCAGCGCCAATCCCGTTCAGCTTGCCACTGGCCCCTGCCAGCTGGCGGCGGGAGTGGTAGCCCACGTCGACCTGAGGCTGGGCGACCAGGTGGCTGAAGTCCTGGAGGCGCATCTCGTCGCCGGACAGGGAAAACTGCGCGGTGTGCGCCAACATGCCACCAACACCTCAGGGGACATTGGCCGCTACGTGTTTAACGCACCAGAGCACTTGCTGGAGGACAGCAAATTCCGGAGAGGTTTTGGTCACCTGCAGCGGCATCGGCTGAGCTTTGATGTGTCGCTGTTTCACACCCAGTTGAACGAGCTGGCAGATCTCGCAGACGCTTTTCCAGAGACACTGATCGTGCTGAACCATGCCGGGATGGCTTTGGGCGTTGCCGAATACCGGTCCCGGCGCACGGAGGTGCAAACAGCATGGTCCAGAGACATGCGCGCCTTGGCAAAACGCCCCAATGTGAATCTGAAAATCGGCGGTCTGGGCATGCCGCTGTTGGGTCACGGCTTCGAACGCGGCCCCTGCCCGGCCAGTTCAGCGCAACTTGCGCAGGCATGGCAAGCCACGGTGGATGTCTGCATTGATGCCTTTGGCCCGCAGCGCTGCATGTTCGAGAGCAACTTTCCGGTGGACAAGCAGTCCTGTACTTATGCGGCCCTCTGGAACGCTTTCAAACTGGCGACCCAAGCCCTGTCGCGAGAAGACCGAATGGCGCTTTTCTACAAAACGGCTTGTCGCACCTACCGGCTGGAACAACTTGAGGCCCTGGGCGACGCAGCTTAGAGGATGCCACCGCGTTCCATGAATTCGGCCAACTGCGCCCGGTCGGGCAGTCCGTCACAATCGCCAGGGAATTGCACCACCCGCGCGCCAATGGCATTGCCGCGCTCGGCAGCCTCTTGCAGGGACTTGCCCTCCAGCAGTGCACTGATCACCCCAACCGCAAAACCGTCTCCGGCGCCGACCGTGTCGACAATTTTTGACACTTTCAATCCGGGCACGGTGGCGCCACCGTCACCGCTGGCAACATAGGCACCTTCGGCACCCAGCTTGATGACAACCTGGGACGACCCTCGCTCCAGATAGAAATCAGCGATGCCTTGGGCAGTTTTTTCACCGGTCAAAAGTTGGCCCTCGGCCAGTCCGGGCAAGACCAAGTCCGAACAGGCAGCAAGGCGGTTCATACACGCCACCATCTCTTTTTGCGATGCCCACAACCGTGGCCGCAGGTTGGGATCGAAAGAAACCGTTCTTCCGTCCAGACGTGCCTGTCGTGCCATGTCACTCACGAGTTCATTGACGCCAGGGGACAAGGCTGGGCTGATGCCTGTGAGGTGCAGATGGCGTGAGGCCGCGCAGTAGTCCGTCGGGTTGTCCGCCAAAGACAAATGGCGCGCGGCAGAATAACTGCGAAAGTACTCGATGCGCGGGTCACTGCCATCAAGTTCGAGCGACTTCAGCATGAACCCGGTCGGGTGTTCCAGATCAACCGACACATGACTTCGGTCAATGCCTTGTGCGTCCATGAACTCAAGCAGGTGTTCGCCGAAGCTGTCGGCACCGACTCGGCTGATGTAGCCAACACGCAATCCGAGCCTGCTGAGACCCACGGCCACATTGAGCTCAGCACCGGCCGTGGCCCGGCTGAAATCATGCACCTTTGACAAAGCGCCAGGCTGGCGAGCCATGAACAAGGCCATGGCTTCGCCCACCGTCACGACATCGAGAGCGGCGGGATTTTTCATTTCGATTTTCAAGAGTTCATCCTTGGTTGCCGCTCATTGGCAAAGTAGGTTTCAGGGGCTTGTTGATGTGATGGATAGGCAGGGCCACGCTGGCGTTCGAATCGAATTTTGGGCAGACATGTCAGTGATTTGACTCTACCTATGCCGGGCAATTTTGCAGCCTGGCCGCCTTGACCGTCGCCTCCCACAAGCCATTCAGGTAAACCGCACCCAAGGCCCGGTCGTACAGGCCGTAACCGGGCTTGCCCGTCTCGCCCCAGATCATGCGACCATGGTCCGGGCGCACATAACCCTCAAAACCGACATCATGGTAGGCCTTGACGATTGCCGCCATGTCCAGTGAGCCGTCACAGGAGTTGTGGGTTGATTCGTAAAAAGTTCCGTCTTCCTCGACCTTGACGTTGCGCAGGTGGCCGAAGTGGATGCGCCCCTGGCCGCCGAACTCGCGCACCAGCGACGGGATGTTGTTGCACAGGTCCGCCCCCAAAGAGCCCGAGCACAGGGTCAGGCCGTTGGACTTGGAGTCAACGATCTTGACCAGTCGCGCCAGATCATCTCGATTCTTGACGATGCGCGGCAGGCCAAAGATCGGCCGCGGCGGGTCGTCCGGGTGCATGGCCATCTTGACACCGACCTCTTCAGCGACCGGGATGATGGCCCTGAGGAAGTATTCCAGATTGGCCCACAGGGCGTCTTCATCGACCGCCTTGTATTCGGCCAGCAGGTGTTTGAGTTGTTCGGGTTTGTAGCTGGCATCCCAGCCCGGCAGGGAAATGCCTTTTTCCGGATCGATCTCGGCCACGGCCTCGGCGTCAAAGGCCAGGGTCGTCGAGCCATCGGGTAACACCTTGGCCATCTCGGTGCGGGTCCAGTCGAAGACCGGCATGAAGTTGTAGCAAATCACCTTCACGCCAACGGCTGCGCAGTTGCGGATGTTTTGCTGGAAGTTGGCAATCAGCCGGTCGCGCGAGGGTTTGCCGAGCTTGATGTCTTCATGGGTGGGAACACTTTCGACCACTTCGAATTTGAGGCCAACACCTTCGATCCGGTCACGCAGCGCCTGTAATTTCTCAAGCGGCCAGACTTCGCCGACCGGCACGTCGTAGATCGCCGACACAATGCCGTACATGCCGGGGATCTGGCGGATGTATTCCAGCTTCACGGGGTCGGATTCACCATACCAGCGGAAGGTCATTTTCATGTAGGAATTTCCTGTGTTGATGTGGGTGGATTAAAGCAACAGCTGTGTCGCCGAGGCCACGTCAGGATTTTTTGCCAAAAGGTGGAAAGCTGCCAGCAGTTCGGCTTTGAATCCGGCATGGGCCAGCAGGTCCTTGCCGAAGATTTTGTCGAGGCCGAGCAAGTTGTCAATGATGAGCGCAGCTTCGCTGCTGGCCCGGGCTTGCCCCAGAATGTCGGCCGACAGCGGGTCGTTCAGGACAGCGCCCTCGGTGTGCGCGGCTTTCACTGCAAAGTGCATCCAGGCTGCAATCGCGGTGGCCAGGGCGGGCGAAGGCAGGCCCGCGGCAATGCGCTCGCGCAGCGTGGCCAGCAGGCGTTGTGGCAGTTTCTGCGAGCCGTCCATGGCGATTTGCGCGGTGCGGTGTTTGAGCGCGGGGTTGCGAAAGCGCTGCTTCAGCTGCTCGACATAGTCCTTCGGGTTCACACCCGCCGGGGCGTGCAGGACTTCCAGCACTTCTGCCCACAGCTTATCCAGGATACCGGTGATCAAGGGCATCTGCATGGCCTCGTTCACGGTCTCGCGCCCGGTGAGTTGGCCCAGGTAGGCCAGGGTGGAGTGGGCGCCGTTGAGGCAGCGCAGCTTCATGTTTTCCCAGGCTTCGATTTCGTTGGAGAAGACCGCGCCACCCAGGGTCCAGTCAGGCCGGCCCATGGTGAAGTCGTCTTCGATCACCCATTGCACAAAACC
>JBEGLK010000172.1:0-9368 GCA_041183605.1 Pseudomonadota bacterium | reverse complement strand
GGCCAGCAGCAAGTAGATGAGCACGCCATTGTTGTGAGCGGTGTCCCAAACACGTAGTTTGCCGAACATGGCCAATGCACGTTCACGCGTGATGCGCGCCATGCTGGCGTGCCGCTTGAGGTAACTCAGGGGCAGGCCGGCTTCGACAAAAATGCGTATCTCCCCGCTGTGACCGGCTTCGCTGCGTTTCACCTGCGCGGTCAGCCTGTCGAGCAATTCGGGTGAAATGGCGCGTCGGGTTGCGGCATCGCTGTGCCAGCGGTGTTTAAAAATCCGGCTCAAACGTGTCCACATCACCAATCTCCCGAGGCGCCACCGCCGCCAAAATCACCACCGCCACCTGAACTAAAACCGCCGCCACCCAAGCCGCCGCCGGTACCACCGCCAAAACCGCCTCCGTGTCCCAAGCCGGTGTTGCGGCCACCTTGATGCAGCCCGGGTGTGCTCTGAACCAGGGTAAAAATCATGGCAGCCATGCCCGCCAGGATGGCAATCAACAAGCTTTCGGTCAGCAGCATGGCAATGCCGCCCGCCGCGATACCGGTGGCCACCAGACCGAGCCGATTGCCCAGCATGTTCCTGGCTACGGCGCCGATTACCGGTACCGCGATAAACAGGAAGATGCCCAATTGCATCCAGTCAAAATCGCCTGCGTCTTTGCTTGAAACCTGGGTCGGTTCGGGCAGGGCTTCGCCGCGGATGAGTCCCATGATACGTATGAGGCCGGCGTCGATGCCACCCGCGTAGTCGCCTTGTTTGAAGCGCGGCGTGATGGCCTGGTCAATGATGTGTTTGGCTGCCAGGTCAGGGATGGCGCCCTCGAGCGTTTTGGCCACTTCAATGCGCAGCTTGTGGTCTTGCACTGCCACAATCAGCAGCAGGCCGTCACCAATAGCTTTGCGGCCAATTTTCCAGGTGTTGGCCACGCGACTGGCATAGGCGGCAATGTCCTCGGGTTGGGTGCTGGTTACCAGCAAGACCACCACTTGGGAGCCGCTGGTTCGTTCGAATTCAGTTAATCTGGCTTCAAGTGCGTCACGCTGTGCGGTGGCCAAGGTTCCGGTGGTATCGACCAGATGGGCGGTCAGGGTGGGCACCGCCTGTTGCCCCCGGGCTGCACCCAGACCAACCAGGCACAACAGCAAAAATGACAGTACAAGCGACCCCAACCACCTGCTCACCAGCCTCGGGTGGCGCAAGGGCTGCGTCAGGGCGTTCATTTTTTGTTGAAATCAACCACCGGCGGGGCTGAAAGGGCAGCCTCGTTTTGCACCGTGAAGTTGGCTTTGGGTGTGTAGCTGAACACCATGGCCGTCAGGTTGCTGGGGAAACTGCGCGCCAGCACGTTGTAGGCCTGCACTGCCTGAATGTAGCGGTTGCGTGCCACCGTGACGCGGTTCTCGGTGCCTTCCAGTTGCACACGCAGGTCGCTGAAACCCTGGTTTGCCTTCAGGCTGGGATACTGTTCGGACACCACCATCAATCGGCTCAAGGCAGATCCCAGTTCACCTTGGGCTGCCTGGAACTTGTTGAAGGCCGCCGGATCGTTGAGGGTTTCGGGTGTGACCTGGATCGAGGTGGCTTTCGCCCGCGCCTCGATCACTTTGCTCAGTGTTTCCTGCTCAAAAGCCGCCTCGCCCTTGACCGTGGCCACGATATTGGGCACCAGGTCGGCGCGCCGCTGGTACTGGTTCAGCACCTCGCTCCAGGCCGACTTGGTTTGTTCGTCCAGGCGTTGGAAGTCGTTGTAGCCACAACCTGTCAGGGTCAGTGCCGTCATCAAGATCAGGAACCAGCGTTTCATGAATACCTCCACAGAAAATGAAAAGGGCAACCACCAGATGCGGGGTGGTTTGTTATTTTGCAAGTATCGGGAACAACTTGATCAGGCCGTCGGTCATCACCTCGACTGCAAGCGCAGCCAGAATCAGTCCCATCAGCCGGGTCATGACGTTGATGCCGGTCTTCCCCAGTCCCCGCGCAATTGGATTGGCCAGCGAAAAACACAGGGCGGTGGCCAGCGCAATGACCACACCATAACCCACCAGCGTCCCCAGTTGCCATAAAGTCTTGGCTTTGTCGGCGTAAATCACCACCGTGGACATGGTGGCTGGTCCGGTCAGCAACGGAATGGTGAGGGGCACCACGGCAATACTGGCACGCGCGGCTGCGTCATGCATTTCTTCAGCGTTTGACTTGGCCTCGGCTGGCTGGGCATTCAGCATGGCCAGCGCAGAGGTCAGCAGCAACATGCCGCCACCGACCTGAAAACTGGCCAGCGAGATGCCAAAAAATTCCAGGATGTGCAGGCCCATCAAGGCGCAGACGGCGATCACGACGAAACTGCTGAACGAGGCAATCCAGATGGTGCGCCGTCGCTGTTCGGGAGTGAAATCCTGGGTGTAGTGGATGAAAAATGGCACGATGGCCAGCGGATTCACGATGGCCAGCAAGGTCACGAGGGGTTTGAGGTCCATGGCGCTGAGTTCCTTAAGGTGGAGTGAGTCAGCGCGACGAGCGCTCCAGGTATCGTTTGCGCCAGAAAAATACGAGCAAACCGGCGGCGGTCAGCCCCATCGCCACCATGGCCAGCCAAAAGCCATTGCTCAGGTGCAGCAAGGGGATGAACTCAAAGTTCATGCCAAAGATGCCGGCAATCAGGTTGAGAGGCAAAAAAATGGCGGTCAGCACGGTGAGTGTGCGCATGATCTCGTTGGTGCGGTGACTTTGTGCGTTGAAGTGCATTTGCACCGTGGTTTCAGCGTTTTGCTCCAGCCGCTGCACATGGTGCAACACACGTTCAATGTGTTCCAGCACGTCACGGCTGCGCACTTGCAAAAGGTCGCGCTGGTGCTTGTTTGGCAGTTCGTCAAGGTCAGGCCAGCTTTTCAGGGCTTCGATCCAGTCCTGGATTGCCGTGCGCTGGTCTTCGCAGATTTCGTCCAGGTGATGCAGCGACAGGCGGGCGCTGAGCAAGGCGTTCCAGTTGTTGAAGCGAGTCCTGGGATTGAGCAGTTCGGCTTGCCAGTGGTCGAGTTGTTGACTCAACTCACGGCGCAGCGCCAGATAGCCGTCCACCATCTGGCTGACGATGCGCAGCATCAGGTCGGCAGGGTTGGCCGGAATTCCGCGCGCACCTGTAGACCGGCTGTCGGGGGCAACGGGCACCCCGGTCGATGGCACAACCGCGCCACTGGCGGCCAGCAGGCGCGCGGCATAAGTGTCGCGCAGGTTGTGGTCGACAGGGTGGACTGTGAGCAACACGCGGTCGAACACCACAAACCCGACCGGGCTGGTGTCGATGCGCCGCAAGATGGGTGGACCTCCCCGGGGGGGCAGGTGGTTCAGGGGTTGACTCTCTGGGGCGGAGGCTTCGGGACCGTTGACCACCAGTCCGCGAAACACCAGCAGGTCGTACTGCGAGGTAAAGTCAAAACGGGAGGGCAGTTGCGCATTCAGCAAATCTGACAGGTGCAGGTCGATCAGCTGCAGCTTGCACAGGTTTTGCAGTGCCGCTTGCAGCGGCACTTGCAGGCGTTCAAGTTCGGCGCGGGTACATGAGAGCCACAAATAGCCAGACTCAGGCAGTCGCAATCTAGTCAAAATGTCAGTTGACTCACCGGGAGTGACTTCAGCCACTCGGCCCGCGTTGATGGAAAAGACCTGCATGGTTGGCTTTGGTTGGTTTAAGAGCGTAGCAATCTCGCCGCGTCACGCGCAAAATAGGTGAGCACACCATCGGCACCGGCGCGCTTGAAGGCCAGCAGGCTTTCCATCATGACCGCATCATGATCAAGCCAGCCATTTTGGGAAGCAGCCTTGAGCATCGCGAATTCACCGGAGACCTGGTAGGCAAAGGTCGGCACCTTGAAGTTGTCCTTGACGCGGCGCACCACGTCCAGGTAGGGCATGCCGGGTTTGACCATGACCATGTCAGCGCCCTCGGCAATGTCCATCGCCACTTCGCGCAGTGCCTCGTCGGTGTTGCCGGGATCCATTTGGTAGACCTTTTTGTTGCTTTTGCCCAGGTTGGCGGCCGAGCCCACTGCTTCGCGGAACGGTCCATAAAAGGCGCTGGCGTATTTGGCGCTGTAGGCCATGATGCGGGTGTGAATGAAGTGGTTGGCCTCCAGTGCCTGGCGGATGGCGCCAATGCGGCCGTCCATCATGTCGCTGGGGGCCACAATATCAACACCTGCAGCGGCTTGCACCAGCGATTGTTTGACCAGCACCTCGACGGTTTCATCGTTCATGATGTAGCCGTCTTCCTGGGGGTCGGGGCTGGGCAGGCCGTCCTGACCGTGGCTGGTGAAGGGGTCCAACGCCACATCGGTCATCACGCCGAGTTCGGGGAACTCCTTTTTGAGGGCGCGAACCACGCGTGGCACCAGACCGTCGGGATTGAACGCTTCGCGGCCATCGGCAGTTTTGAGGTGTTGCTCAATCACCGGGAATAGCGCCATGACCGGGATGCCCAGTTTGACGCAGTCTTCGGCCACCGGCAGCAGCAGGTCCAGGCTTAAGCGCTCCACGCCGGGCATGGAACTCACGACCTGGCGTTGTTGCTGGCCGTCGACCACAAACACCGGGTAGATCAGGTCGCTCGCGGTGAGGGCGTGTTCGCGTACCAGATTGCGGGTGAAGCTGTCGCGGCGCAGCCGGCGTGGCCGACCTTGAGGAAAAGAGGCAAAGTGGGTCATGTTTACATCCAATCAAGAATTTGTGTCATCGTATCGACATTTTTTTTGAGGGCGGCTTGAAAAAGTTGATATTTTTTGTTAAATTACGTGTCGGGCAGTTTACTGCTCCCCGCTTTTCCTCCCTGAGCGGGGCCTTGATGTGTGACAGCAAATAGGCTTGACACCCCAGCCCTTGTGCTGGGGTTTTTTTTGTGCACTGCTAAGGGTTAATCTTATGGGCATGCTCTGGATCAAGTCTCTCCATATCGTTTTTGTTGCCAGCTGATCAAGTCTCTCCATATCGTTTTTGTTGCCAGCTGGTTTGCCGGCTTGTTCTACCTGCCGCGTATTTTCGTGAATCTGGCCATGGTACCGGCTGATTCGGTGGCTGAGCGTGAGCGGTTGCTGCAGATGGCGCGCAAGTTGTTGCGGTTCATGACCATCATCGCCGTTCCTGCGTTGGGTTTGGGTGTCTGGTTGTGGGCTGGTTATGGCATCGGCTGGGGACCGGGCAATGCCTGGATGCATGCCAAGCTGCTGGGTGTCGTGCTGGTGATGGGTTATCACCATGCCTGCGGTGTGATGCTGAAGAAATTTGTGAGCGGACAGCAACGCCATGGCCATGTCTGGTACCGCTGGTTCAATGAAATGCCGGTGATCCTGATGCTGATCATCGTCTGCCTGGTTGTGCTGAAACCTTTCTGAGATCATCATGCCGATGCACAAGACTTCGGCATGGCCCCTGGCCCTCATCTACGCCGGCCTGATTGTTTACGCGAGCCTGTTTCCTTTTTCAAATTGGCGTGATCAGGGTGTTGTACCCTGGTTCTTTTTGATTGCGCCGCTGCCCAGATTGATTGCGCCGCTGCCCAGATATTGGACCGTGTTTGATGTGGTGGCCAATCTGTTGGGCTACATGCCTCTCGGTTTCTTTCTTGTATTGAGCGCACTGCGCACCGGCCGCACCCGCTACGCTTTGCGCATGGCCGTGTTGGCTGCCTCGGCCTTGTCGCTTTTGATGGAGTCGCTCCAGGTCTATTTGCCCAACCGGGTGCCGTCCAATCTGGACTTGATGCTGAACGTCGCCGGTGGTGCGCTCGGCGCGCTGAGTGCCTGGAGTCTGGAAAAACTGGGTGTTTTGCAGCGCTGGAGCCGCTTCAGGGCGAATTGGTTTGTGCCTGACGCACGGGGCGGTCTGGTGTTGCTTGCCCTATGGCCGTTGGCGCTGCTGTTCCCCACCTCCATTCCATTCGGCTTGGGGCAGGTGTTTGAGCGCTTGCAGGCCCGGATGGCCGGTGTGCTGGCTGACACGCCCTTTCTGGAGTGGTTGCCCATGCGCCAGACGGAATTGCACGCCTTGTGGCCCGCCGCCGAGTGGTTGTGTGTGGTGCTGGGTTTGCTGATCCCCTGTCTATTGGGCTTTTGCATTATTGGTCAGGTCGGCAAACGTGCCTGGTTTTTGCTTTGGATGTGTTTTTTTGCGGTCTGGGTATCGGCACTGAGCGCCGCTCTGAGTGTGGGTCCAGAGCATGCCTGGGCCTGGCTGAGTGCACCGGTCAAGGCGGCCCTGATGAGCGCTTTGGTGTTGGCTGTGTTGCTGCTGTGGGTACCGCGGCGGGCCAGTGCGGCGCTGGCGTTGCTGGCCGTGGGTGTGCATCTGAGCTTGTTGAACCAGGCCGCGGTGAGTCCCTATTTCGAGCACAATCTTTTTTTGTGGGAGCAAGGGCGCTTCATTCGTTTTCATGGCCTGGCGCAATGGCTGGGCTGGCTTTGGCCTTTTGCAACTCTGGCTTATCTGCTGAGCTTGCTGTGGGGCAGAGGAGCAGAAAACTAAAATCCGGTGCATGACACATTCAATAGCACATGAATCCGGCGCTGAACCTGGTGCCGAGCAGGCGTCTTCGGCAGCTTATTACCAGCGCCACATCTTCTTTTGCTTGAACGAGCGCAGCAACGGAGAGGCGTGTTGTGCCCAGTTCGAGGCGAAGGCAGCCTTTGATCGTTGCAAGTCACAGGTCAAGGCGGCTGGGCTGGACGGTCCGGGTCGAGTGCGCGTCAACAAGGCGGGTTGCCTGGACCGGTGCGCTGCCGGCCCGGTTGCGGTGGTTTATCCTGAGGCCGTTTGGTACAGTTATGTGGATGCCTCCGACATTGATGAGATCGTCGAGTCACACCTCAAAAATGGGCAAGTCGTGCAACGACTACTGACACCCGCGCATTTGGGGCGTTGATCTGCCACCCGTGCGGCTGTCTCCCTGATGCCTGTCAATCCGTCCCTGCACGCCATTTAATTTACGCTTTGTTGTACTTCTCGAATGCCGATCGGGAGTACCCCTCAATGAAAAAAGTACTTTTATTCCTGCTCGCGGCAATTTGTCTGTCGGCCGCTGCGCAAACCCCGCAGATGCCTGAAATTGCGGCGCGTTCATATTTGTTGATCGACATCACTGCCGACCAGGTCCTGGCGCAGCAGGATATCGATGCACCGGTTGAGCCGGCGTCACTGACCAAATTGATGTCGGCCTATTTGGTGTTTGATGCCCTGCGAAGCAAAAAGCTTGAGTTGCAGCAAACCTTGCCCGTGAGCGAACGTGCCTGGAAAATGGCGGGCTCACGCATGTTCATCGACCCCAAAATGAAGGTGCCGGTGGAGGATTTGATCAAGGGCATGATTGTGCAAAGCGGCAATGATGCTACCGTGGCCCTGGCTGAAGGCGTGGGCGGCACAGTGGAGCGTTTTGTGCAGTTGATGAATGAACAGGCCAAGGTCTTGGGCATGAAATCCACCGGCTACAAAAACCCCGAGGGTCTGACCGAGCCGGGTCACACCACCACAGCGCGCGACCTGAGCATTCTGGCGACCCGTTTGATGCGGGATTTTCCTGACTATGCTGGTTATTTCGCCATCAAGAAGTACCGTTACCAGGGCACGCCGGCCGCCAATGACAACAATCGCAACCTGTTGCTTTTTCGTGATCCGACCGTAGACGGTCTGAATACGGGCCATACCAGTGTGGCCGGTTATGGCCTGATTGCGACGGCGCGTCGCGATGTGGCTGGATTGGGGCAAACTGGCGCACCCGCTGGATCGCCCGCCGCTCTGGGAAGCCGTCGTTTGTTGTCTGTCGTGCTGGGAGCAGCCAGTGAGGACGCTCGTGCCAATGAGTCACAAAAATTGTTGAATTGGGGCTTTACCGCTTTTGAAGCGGTCAAACTGTTTGATGCCAACCAGGCCGTGGCCACACCCGCTGTCTGGAAAGGCAAGGAGGCTGCTGTGGCGCTGGGTCAGACGCGTGCCATTGTGGTGGCTGTGCCTGCCGGCATGGGCGCCAAGCTGACAACCCAGGTGGCGCGGCCAGAGCCGTTGGTGGCGCCGCTCATCAAGGGCCAGCCCGTGGGCACACTCATGGTCAGCAGTGGCGGTCAGGTATGGGTCAAGGTGCCTTTGCTGGCTTTGCAAGGCGTGGAGCAGGCCGGTGTGATTGGGCGTGCCTGGGACGCTCTGCGTCTCTGGATCAAGTGAAATTTGCGCGTCAGGTCCTGACCTGATATAGTTATGGGCTTTTCGGATTTTCCGAAGGGATTCACGTTTTTGTTTATTTCATGTTTTTCAAACGTTTAGGGACGTTTAGTTTTTAGGAGGCTCAATGCCAACCATCAATCAGTTAATCCGTCAGGGGCGTGCGGTTGAGACCGTCAAGTCCAAGAGCCCTGCGATGGAAAATTCTCCCCAGCGCCGTGGTGTGTGCACCCGCGTTTACACCACAACGCCAAAGAAGCCCAACTCGGCTTTGCGTAAAGTTGCCAAAGTGCGCTTGACCAACGGCTTTGAGGTGATTTCTTACATCGGCGGTGAAGGTCACAACCTGCAGGAACACAGCGTGGTGCTGGTTCGTGGCGGTCGTGTCAAGGATTTGCCAGGTGTTCGTTACCACATCGTGCGTGGTTCGCTTGACTTGCAAGGCGTGAAAGATCGCAAGCAGTCGCGTTCCAAATACGGTGCCAAGCGTCCCAAGGCCAAATAAGCCGCTGGTTCGTTTGAATAAAAGGTGTTTGTTTGCTGCGTGGCGCAGGAAATGAACGTAGTGACCCAATGTTCGGGTCGAGTAAGTGAGAGTCTTATTTGTTAACTCTCGCGGTGTTTGAGAAAACGCCAACTGAAGCAATAGAGGTGAAAAAATGCCACGTCGTCGCGAAGTCCCTAAACGTGAAATTCTGCCGGATCCTAAATTCGGCAATGTCGAGCTGTCCAAATTCATGAACGTGATCATGGAAGGCGGCAAAAAAGCGGTTGCCGAGCGCATCATTTATGGTGCCTTGGAGCAAATCGAAAAAAAGAACCCCGGCAAAGACCCGGTTGAAGCCTTCACCATGGCCATCAACAACGTCAAGCCGCTGGTTGAAGTGAAGTCCCGTCGTGTCGGTGGTGCCAACTACCAGGTGCCTGTTGAGGTGCGCCCGGTCCGTCGTCTTGCCCTGAGCATGCGCTGGATCAAGGAAGCTGCCCGCAAACGTGGTGAAAAATCCATGGCCCTGCGTCTGGCCAATGAGCTGATGGAAGCCACTGAAGGCCGTGGCGGCGCCATGAAGAAGCGTGACGAAGTTCACCGCATGGCAGAAGCCAACAAGGCGTTCTCGCACTTCCGCTTCTAAAAAGCGCTTATCGATTGACCTTCGGGTGAGGGTCAG
>JBEGLK010000171.1:0-5028 GCA_041183605.1 Pseudomonadota bacterium | reverse complement strand
ATCGAGTTTTACGATTTGCGCGTGCGGGAGTGTTCGATGCGGCTCGAGCGCGAGTTCAAGGCGGGTGAACAGGCCATGGCCATCTGGCAACAGGTCAAGCTGCACTACATCGGTTTGTTGGTGGACCACCATCAGCCTGAGTTGGCAGAGACTTTTTTCAATTCGGTCACCACCAAAATCCTGCACCGCAGCTACTTCCAGAATGATTTCATTTTCATTCGGCCGGCGGTGAGCACCGAGTACATCGAAAACGACGAATCCGAGGCGCGCCCTACTTACAGGGCCTACTACCCCAACGTCGGCAACATGCAGCAGGTGCTGTTGCAGATGATCAGCGACTTTGACCTGCGGCGTGATTTCGAGGACCTGCCGCGTGACCTCGGCCGGGTGGCCGAGGTGATGATCAGGCTATTGGGCGAGGCTCCCTTGCGCGCCAATTTTCAGATCCAGGTGCTGAGCAGCCTGTTTTTCCGCAACAAGGGCGCTTACATCGTGGGCCGGCTGATGAACGGCTTCAATGAATTTGCCTTCTCCTTGCCGATCCTGTACGTGGAAGGCGATGAAAAACTGGCCATTGACGCAGTGCTGTATGGCGAGGATGATCTGCACAAGCTGTTCAGTTTTGCGCGCGCTTATTTCATGGTGGACATGGAAATCCCGAGTGCCTACGTGCAATTTTTGCGCAGCATGATGCCGCGCAAGCCGCGCAATGAGCTCTACAACGCGCTGGGCCTGGCCAAGCAGGGCAAAACCCTGTTTTACCGAGACTTCCTTTACCACCTGCGCCATTCCACCGACCAGTTTCGCATTGCGCCGGGCATCAAAGGCATGGTCATGCTGGTGTTTGACCTGCCCAGTTTTCCCTATGTGTTCAAGGTCATCAAGGACTTTTACCCTCCGCCCAAGGAAACCAGCCGCGAGCAAATCAAGGCCAAGTACCTGCTGGTCAAGCAACATGACCGTGTCGGTCGCATGGCCGACACGCTGGAGTACAGCGAGGTGGGCTTCCCGCGCCAGCGGTTCACCGACGAGTTGATTGCCGAGATCGAGAAATTTGCCCCCAGCCAGCTGGAGATCAGCGACCGGGATGGGGATGGCCAGACCGAGGTGATCCTCAAACACGTCTACATCGAGCGGCGCATGATCCCGCTCAATATCTTTCTCCAGGAAGCATTTGATGCCGGTGGCGCTGATCCCGCCAATACCAGCCCGCAGGCGCAACGTGCCCGTGACAAGCTGGAGCGCGGCGTGATCGAGTATGGCAATGCCCTCAAGGATCTGGTGGCGGCCAACATCTTTCCTGGCGACATGCTCTGGAAAAATTTTGGTGTCACGCGCCACGGCAAAGTGGTGTTTTACGACTACGACGAAATCGAGTACATCACCGACTGCGTGTTTCGCCGCGTGCCCCAGCCGCGCAACGAAGAAGACGAAATGTCGGGTGAAGTCTGGTACACGGTTGGCCCCAAGGACGTGTTTCCCGAGACCTTCGCTCCGTTCCTGCTGGGCAATCCGGTCGTGAAAGAGGTGTTCATGAAACACCACGCCGATCTGCTCGACGTGGCGTTTTGGCAGAGCCACAAGGAACGCATTCAGGCCGGCTACGTTTACGATGTTTTCCCGTATGACCAGGAGAAACGGTTTCACCCGGAACGCAAACCTGCTTAGCCACTTGGGATTATGAAAAGGCTCGCGGTCATGCCGGAGGAGCCCAAGCCGATTTAACAATGAGAAAAATACATGAAATTTGAAGCCATTTTGTTTGACTGTGACGGCGTGCTGGTCGACAGCGAACCCCTCACCAACCAGGTGCTGCGCGACATGCTGGAAGAATCGGGCTGGTCAATGACGCTGACCGAATGCATGGCCTACTTCATTGGCAAGACCGTGCGCGAAGAACGCGCCGTGATCGAGGCGCGCACTGGCCAGCCCTTGACGCAGGAATGGCTCAACAGCTTTTACCAGCGGCGCAACGAGGCACTCATTGCCAAGCTCGAGGTGATCCCGGGTGCGCGCAACGCGGTGCAGGCTGCGCATGAGGTCACTGGTGGGCGCATTGCCTGCGCATCCGGTGCTGACCGCTTCAAGGTGGAAATGCAGTTGGGCAAGGTGGACTTGCTGGGCTTTTTTGACGGCCGCATCTTCAGCGGCCACGAAATGCCGCGTTCCAAGCCTGCCCCCGATGTTTACCTGGCGGCAGCGAGCCACCTCAACGTGCCAGGGCCCCAGTGCCTGGTGATTGAAGACACCACCATTGGCATCACGGCGGGTGTGGCAGCGGGAGCCACAGTGTGGGCCTACAGCCCGCAGCCCGCGGCTGATGCCGCCCTGCTGCAGGCAGGTGCGAACCGTTTGTTTCGTCGCATGGACGAAGTACCGCAGCTGTTGTCACAACTGTGACGCCGGCGCGGGATCAACTGACTTTGAGATTGTGATGACACCATGAAAATTACCTTTTGCTGTACCGGTATCAAGCCGGAACCCTGGCTGGGCGGCCTGCGCGCCGCTCTGCCGCAGGCCCAGGTTGAAACATGGCACCCCGGCGCACCTGCTGCCGACTACGCGGTGGTGTGGGCGCCGCCCCAACAGTTCCTGGATGAGCAGGGACAACTCAAGGCGGTGTTCGCCATAGGCGCGGGCGTTGATTCCCTGATGAAACTGCGTCTGCCGCCCCAGATCAGCTTTGTTCGTCTCGATGATGCTGGCATGGCCGTGCAGATGGCCGAGTACGTGAGTCAGGCGGTGATTCGCCACTTTCGCGACCTTGACCTGTATGCCGCCGACATCAGCCAGGGCCTGTGGACCATCCACAAGCCCAGAAACCGCGCTGATTTCCCCGTCGGGGTGATGGGGCTGGGTGTGCTGGGGCAACGGGTGGCGCAGGCGCTGGCGCATTTTGAATTTCCGGTGAATGGCTGGAGCCGCACACCCAAGCATCTGCCAGGTGTGCGTGGTTTTCATGGCGAAGAACAGTTCCATGGGTTTCTGACGGCCAGCCGCATCCTGGTCAACCTGTTGCCGCTCACCGCCGACACCCAAGACATCATGAACCGCGACACGCTGAGCCAGTTGTTGCCCGGTGGCTACGTCATCAACGTGGCGCGCGGCGCGCATCTGGTTGACGACGATTTGTTGGCACTGCTCAACAGCGGCCACCTGGCCGGCGCCACGCTGGACGTGTTTCGCACTGAGCCTCTGCCACCGGCGCACCCGTTCTGGGGGCATCCCAAAATCACCATGACACCCCACACCTCGGCGCGCACCCTGCGCGAGACCAGCATTGCCCAGATCGTCGGCAAGATTGACGCGCTGGAGCGCGGCGAGCCGGTGGCCGGGCTGGTGGATGTGGGGCGCGGTTATTAGGGGTTGGCTTCCGGTCAGCGACTTTTGAAGTCAAACAAGTCGGACAAAATGTGCGGGACTGAGTTGAGGTTGAAAACAGCTGGGCAGCATCACGAGCCAATGGAATTTCGGCCAGGAATGCCTCCAGAGGGCTGGGAGCGGAAGCTCAATTCGATGAATTATCAGGTGCATCATTTGGTGTAGACCAAGCACAAATAAGGTCCTCAAATGAGTCTGGGTTGCCTCTGTATTGAAGTGCATCTTCGTCAATCTCAAACCACTGCTGTTTGCTGTCAACCCAGATATGTCCAGCCGGCTTCAATCTGTTTGTAGTGCTCAATGTGCCCGGTTTGATACTCAACATTTGAGTCTGGCCGACTGTTGTGTGGAATAAGCGAGTGCCGCAATCAGGGCAGAATTGACAAGACATTTTTCGACCCGAGGGCAGATCACGAATCCACTCCTTCAGCTTGCCCGTTACCAGTTCTACTGCTGGCTCTTTTATCCAAAGCGCCATGCCAAATGCACTACCGGATTGGCGCTGGCATTCGTTGCAATGGCAGGAAAATAACGTCGCAGACAAGCCTGTAACCCTATAGGCTATGGCACCACACTGGCAGCGTCCTTCAAACACTTGTTTCATCAATAACTCTGAGGTAGATAGTCGCCGAAATGGGGTGTAGTCACTGTAAATGTCAAAACACTTCGATGGCTGGTTCCGCGGCGTTCTTGATTTCCGACTCTAACGCGTTAAAGATCGGATTGGGTCTAACCAGCCGGTAAGCGGGTTTAACGCTCGCGACTGACCCTCGGTCAACCCGTTGCACCCGCCCCAAAGATCAATTAGCAGCGCAATCTTACGGCGCCTGATCCGGCACCATCACCATCCAGTGAATGCCAAACTTGTCCTTGACCATGCCATAACGTGGTGACCAAAAGGTTTTGTTCAGCGGCATGATGACCGTGCCTTGCTGGCTCAGGCTATCAAACACGCGGTCTGCCTCAGCTTCGGTTGGCACACTGAGCGCCAGCGAGAAACCGCTGAATACCGCCTTGTCATCACACCCGTCGGATGCCATGACCGTGGTGTTGCCCACCCGAAACTGGCAGTGCATCACCTTGGCCTCAAAACCTGCCTGCAACATGCCTGCGGGCACCGGGTCCGGACTTTGGTCAAAGCGCATCAACATGTCGACCTCAGCATCGAGGGCGGTCTTGTAAAAATCCAGCGCTTCATCACAACGGCCACTGAAAAATAGATAAGGTTGAATCATGGATGTATTCATGTCTGCTCCGAGAAGGTTCAATGTGTTGGTCGCTGGCCTTGTCCCAGCCTTTGGCGACACTGTTCATAATACGCGCATCGCCTTGAAAAGGAACAGAGAATGAGTTTCCCCACCCAGGTCAAACTGGTCGAAGTCGGCCCGCGTGACGGTCTGCAAAACGAGAAGAGCCTGGTGCCGGCCAGCGTCAAGATCGAACTGGTGCACCGGTTGCAGGCGGCCGGCCTCAAAGAGATCGAAGTCACCAGTTTTGTCAGCCCCAAGTGGGTACCGCAAATGGCCGACAACGCCGAGGTCATGGCGGGGATCCACCGTCTGCCGGGTGTGCGTTATTCGGTGCTGACGCCCAACCTCAAGGGTTTTGAGGCGGCGCTGCTCTCCAAGCCGGATGAAGTCGTGGTGT
>JBEGLK010000170.1:0-9709 GCA_041183605.1 Pseudomonadota bacterium | reverse complement strand
TAAATGGCGCGTTCGCGCAACAGGCCGAAGTCGGCATAGGTGCCCAGATAACTGCGCGAGTCAGGAAACAGGCTGTTTACCCAAGCGATCTCGGCCTTGTTTTCGGACACATGCGACTGGATCCACACGTCGGGGTACTTGGCGGCGAGCTCACCCGCACCACGCAACTGGGCCTCGGTGCTGGTGGGGGCAAAACGCGGCGTGATGGCATAACCCAGCCGGTCCACACCGTGCCATCGCCGGACCAGCGCCTCGGAATCCAACAGGCTCTGCTCGGTGGCGTCCACCCTGCCGCCGCTTGCCGCCTGGTTCAGCGAATTGCTCGGCGCGTGCCGGTCCATCAGGCAGAGTCCGGTAATGAGGCGCATCTGGTGTTTTTGCGCCTCGGCAAAAAAAGCCTCAACCGATGCCGGGTGCGAGGTGGCGAAGGTCAGCGCGGTGGTCACGCCCTGACGCAGCAACTCGGCAAGGAAGAACTGCGCTGCCTCGGTGCAGTAGGCCGGTGACGAAAACCGCTGCTCTTCTGGAAAAGTGTAGTTTTCCAGCCAGGGCAACAAACCTTCGGCCGGTGAACCGATCACGTTGGTTTGTGGGTAGTGGCTGTGCAAGTCGACAAAACCCGGGGCGATGATGCGCCCGGGCCAATGGGTCACAGCCAGGCCGGGAAAACGCGCATGGATCTCGCGAAAAGGGCCAACCGCCTGCACGACCTGCCTGCCCGATACATCCGGGCCGACCACCAGCAGCCCGTCCTCTTCATAGAGGGCAGCTTGGCGGGGTTCTCGGTCAGTGGCAAAGCGGAGGATGGCGGCGCGGTAGGCTTTCATAGGTGACAGAGCTTACCCAAATTACAGCCAGCAGCCATGTGATTTGCGGTGTTCATACGGCCAAATTCGACTGCGGCGATAATTGGGGCATGAAAAATACCCCGCAAATCCCTCTTTTGAAACTTTGGCGGCCGATTCTGGCGATGCTGCTCGTCATTGTTTCGGCCAATTATCTGGTGCAATTTCCCATCAACGACTGGTTGACCTGGGGTGCATTCACCTTCCCCATCGCCTTCTTGGTGACCGACCTGACTAACCGCGCTGTCGGCGCCCCGGCGGCCCGCCGTGTGGCCTGGGCCGGTTTTGCGATTGCCGTGCTGGTGTCGCTGGCCGTTGCGCCCTGGCGCATTGCCGTGGCGTCGGGCATGGCGTTCATCGTTGGCCAGTTGCTCGACATCGTGGCCTTCAACAAGCTGCGCGCCATGTCCTGGTGGAAGGCGCCGCTGTTCGGCTCCGCCGTGGCGTCGGTGGTCGACACCGGCCTCTTCTTCTTTTTGGCCTTTGTCGGCTCCGACATGAACTGGCTGACGCTGGCCGCCGGTGACCTCGGTATCAAGTGGCTGATGGCTGCGGTGCTGCTCGCGCCCTACCGCGTCATGCTGCCGCGCCTGCAGCTCTGGGTGCCGGTGCGCACCTGAGTCACTCAAACGTCTCAAAGACCGCGGCCAGGCGGTCCTGAAAAACCCGCTTGGTCGACGCGTCAACAAAACTGGCGGAAAAACTGTTGTGCGCCAAGAGGTAAGCCTGCTGCGCCGTCAGCCCCAATGCCGCAAAGGTCTGGGTGAAATTCTCATTGATGTACCCACCAAAGTAAGCCGGATCGTCTGAATTGACGGTTGCCACCAGCTCGGCTTCCAGCATGCGGCCCAGGTTGTGTTGGGCCAAGTTTGAAAACACCCGCAACTTCAGGTTGGACAGCGGACACACCGTGAGCGGTATGTGGTCATGTACCAGCCGCGCCACCAGTGCCGGATCACGCATGGACTGCACCCCATGGTCAATCCGCTCCACCTTGAGCACATCCAGCGCACTCCAGACATAGGCCGGCGGGCCTTCTTCACCCGCGTGCGCCACCAGCCTGAAACCCAGGGCACGCGCCTTGGCAAACACCCGCGCAAACTTTTCCGGCGGATGACCCAGTTCGCTTGAAGCCAGGCCAATACCAACGAGCTTATCGCGCAGGGGCAACGCTTGCTCCAGTGCCTCAAAAGCCTCGTTCTCCGACAAATGGCGCAAGAAACACAGGATCAAAGCAGCACTCAAGCCCAATTGTTCCCTGGCATCGGTGCAGGCCCGGTGCAGCCCATTGATCACCACCGCAGCATCCAGGCCGTGGCCGGTGTGGGTTTGGGTGTCAAAAAAAATCTCGGTGTGTATCACATGGTCGGCCGCGGCGCGCTGCAGGTAGGCCCAACACATGTCGTAAAAATCCTGCTCGGTGCGCAACACCAGCGTGCCCGCATGGTAGACGTCGAGAAACTCCTGCAGGTTGTTGAACACATAGGCCCGGCGCAGCGCGGCAACGTCCGCGTACGGCACGGTCATGCCGTTGCGTTCGGCCAGCGCAAACATCAGTTCAGGCTCGAGTGAGCCCTCGATGTGCATGTGCAGCTCGGCCTTGGGCATGCGCCTGAGCAGCTCGGGCAAGCGCTCGGCCGCAAGGGGTTTGACTGGTTTCATGATGATCGTGGTCCTAATGATGACAACGCCATTGGAGCAGAACCTGGGTGGAATTTATAACGTGTGGGTGTGCCAGTTGTAATGCATCTCTTCCGCAGTGCGGAAATGACGGGAAAGTCCTCTTGACGCCCCCCTGGCTTGCCACAACACTTTCCAGTCATTTTTATGACATAAGGAGACAGTTCATGACCATCGGTAGAAGGCAATTGATCAAGGCGGCGGGCTTAGGTGCCATCACGGCAGCATGGCCCGGATTTTCGTTCTCACAGCAGTTCCCCTCCAAACCGATGCGCCTGATTGTTCCCGCAACACCCGGCGCGACCATCGACGGCAACGCACGATACGTCGCAGATCAACTGAATGCCCGCTGGAAAAATGGCGTTGTCCCTGACAACCGTCCGGGTGTGGGTGGAGGCATTGGCAGTGACATGCTGGCCAAGGCACCGGCCGATGGCTACACACTGCTGTTCGCAGGAATCACACATTTCACGACGCGCTTGTTGCCAGACTCTGCATTGACCTATGACCCGGTCAAGGATTTCACTGCCATCGCCAAAATGAGCAGCGCTGCTCTCGCCCTGGTGGTACCCGTCGACTCGCCGTACAAGACCCTTGGCGACCTGATTCAGGCCATGCGGGCAAAACCGGGCGAGATTCCGTATGGCACTGGTGGAAACGGCAGCAGTTCGCATCTCGCCGCCGTGCTCATGAACGACTTGGCACAAGTCAAGTCAAAGCACATTGCCTACAAAGGCAACACTCAAGCCGTGACGGACACCGTCGGGGGCCAGATTGCTTATACCTGGCAGGGTTCAGGCGGTGTTCTGCCGCTCATCAAGTCGGGTCGACTTCGCGCGCTGGCGGTCAGCAGCAAGACGCGATGGGAATCGCTTCCTGACGTTCCCACCGGGCGTGAAGCTGGCGTCCAGGGGCTTGAGATCGCGTCCTGGATGGGCGTGATCGGGCCCAAAGGTTTGCCCGCTGCCATGGTGCAGACACTGTCTGACGAACTGACCAAAATTGCCCGTACACCCGAGTACAAGGATTTCTGCGACAAACAGGGTATGGTCGTGGACATTCAGGACTACGCTGCCTTCCAGGCCGACATGCCGCGTGAGCACGACAAGTGGAAGAGGATTCTGGCGCTTGCACGCGCAGACTGAAGCGTGATCGGATCGGCAAAGCGTTCCATCACGCTGAGCACCTCACCGAAGTTCCCGTGATCAAGTTTCGAGGTGCAACTGGCGTCAAAGCGCTCTGACAATGCAAGATCGGAGGGCGGACGCTCACCGAACTTGATCTCGCCATGCGCAATCAGCGCCAGCAATTGGGCGGCGCGTCGCTGGTAAGAGCGATCTGATAGCGCCTTGGGTGCAGCGTCACCCATTGCAAGCTCAGTCGTTTGAATATGTGAAGCTGCCATGATGCTAAAGTGGCTAGACCTGATAAGTGATGAGCCAGCTTTTGCCATAGTGGTTTTCCACTATGAAGTGAACGATCAATGCAGGCGTTTAATAGGCGGGTGATTCATGTTTTCTGAGTTTTTGTTGACGCTTGAATTTTCACTTTCGGTGACCGGACCGATCTTTGTCATCCTTGGGCTGGGTGTCTGGCTTAAACGGGTCGGAATGATCAATGATGCTTTTGTCGAAGTGGGTTCTCGTTTGGTGTTCATGGTCACGCTGCCGGCACTTCTGTTTATCAGCGTTAGCAAAACAAGAATGGATGAGTCGGTCAATTTTGCTTTGATCGGTTTTGCTTTGGTGTCTACCCTGATGGTCTGGGTCGGGAGTGAGCTGCTGGCTCGCCTGGTTGTGCTTGAGCCGCGCGACAGAGGCGTCGTGGTGCAAGGCGCATTTCGTTCCAACCTCGGCATCATTGGGCTGGCTTACTGCGTCAACGCTTATGGTCATGCCGGCCTGGTTGCAGCATCGTTTTATGTTGGCCTGGTGACCATTTTGTACAACGTACTCTCTGTCATTTCATTGAGCAGGTCGTTGCACGGTCGTCAAAGCATGGGCCGACTACTTCGTACCGTTGCGTTGAATCCCTTGATCATTGGCATCGTGCTTGCCCTTCCAATTTCCATCTCGGGTTTCCAGTTGCCAAAGATTCTGATCCAGTCAGGTGAGTACTTCGCCAATATGACTCTGCCACTCGCCTTGTTATGCATGCACCGGCGCAGCCCTGAATTTTCGTAGTCTGCGTCAAGATCCTCGTGACACCTTGATCGCAACGACAGGAAAATTACTGTTGATGCCAGTGGCATCGACGCTGGCTGCGATCGCTCTGGGTTTTCGCGGCATGGATGTGGGAATCGTGTTGCTCATGTCATCCGCGCCAAGTGCAGCTTCGGGTTATGCCATGGTTCGCGCGATGGGTGGAAACGCCGCACTCGCTGCAAATATTGTGGCAACGACCACCGTTGGCTCGCTGATCTTTACCAGCGGCGGGATCGTGATCTTGAAGGGAATCGGTTTGATGTAACAGCGCACCGAATCTTTGCCATGTGCCCGACAGCCAGCGACTCATGACGGCACTTGTGAATTGCCAGAAAAACGCTCACCTCATAAAAAAGCCGCCCGAAGGCGGCTTGCAAGAGGATAAGAACCCGTCTTACTTGGCGCCCGGAACCTTGCCTTCAACGCCCTTGACGTAGAAGTTCAGGCCACCCAGGAACTTGTCGTCAGCCACGGTGTCTTTGGCGACTTGCACCTTGCCGGTGTTGTCGGCAATCGGGCCTTTCCAGATCGAGAAGCTGCCGTCTGCCAGGCCCTTCTTGATCTCAGCCACTTTGGCCTTGGTCTCGTCTGGCACGTCGTCAGCGATGGACACGATGTCGATCGCACCTTCCTTCACGCCCCACCAGGAGTGGGCACCAGCGCCAGCTTTCCAGCTGCCGTCGAGCGCTTCCTTGGTGGCCTTGATGTAGTAAGGGCCCCAATTGATCACAGCCGATGCCAGGTGGGCTTTGGGGCCGTAGGCGGTCATATCGGAATCCCAGCCAAAGGCGCGCTTGCCCTTGGCCTCAGCCGTCTTCAGGACTGCGGGGGAATCGGTGTTCTGGAACAACACGTCAGCGCCGCCATTGATCAGCGAGGTGGCCGCTTCGGTTTCCTTCGGTGGGTCGAACCAGCCGTTTACCCAGACCACCTTGGTCTTGACCTTGGGGTTGCTGCTTTGGGCGCCGAGGGTGAAGCTGTTGATGTTGCGGATCACTTCAGGAATCGGGATCGAGGCCACCACGCCCAGCGTGTTGGTCTTGGTCATCTTGCCTGCAATCACACCGGCCATGTACGCACCTTCATAGGTACGGCTGTCGTAGGTACGCATGTTGTCGGCCTGCTTGTAACCGGTAGCATGCTCAAACTTGATTTCCTTGTTATCAGCCGCCACCTTGAGCATGGGCTCCATGTAACCGAAAGTGGTGCCAAAAATGAGCTTGTTGCCCTGCCCTGCCATGTCGCGCAGCACACGCTCGGCATCGGCCGATTCAGGCACGTTTTCCACAAAAGAGGTGCTGATCTTGTCACCAAATTCTTTTTCAAGTGCCTTGCGACCATTGTCATGGGCAAAGGTCCACCCGCCGTCGCCGACCGGGCCGACATAAGCAAAGGCGATTTTCAAAGGCGCCGGTTTGGCAGCAGCGGAAGCTGCCGGCGCTGGTGCTGGCTCTTCCTTCTTGCCGCAGCCCACCAACGCAGCGGAAGCTACGGCAGTAAGCGCGACTGCTTTGAGCAGTGAACGTTTTTGCAGATCAGTCATGAGATTTCCTTATCAAGGGACGGGTTGGACAGCGAGAAAAATCGAATTATGAACCGGATCGGTCAAGCTCCGGGGTAGAACGTTTTGCCAAGACTGGTGGGCATGTTGATGCGGATCCACTGGGGGTTGCGCGAAATCAGCGCCAGCACAAGAATAGTGGCCAAATAAGGCAACATGCCAAGGAACTGGGGCGGCAATTCGACACCAATGCCCTGCAAATGAAACTGCAACATGGTGACGCCGCCAAACAGGTAAGCCCCGAGCAACACCCGGGCCGGGCGCCAGGTCGCAAAGGTGGTCAAGGCCAGGGCGATCCAGCCTTTGCCGGCCACCATGCCCTCCACCCACAGCGGCGTGTAAATCACCGAGATGTAGGCACCTGCCAGACCACACAGTGCGCCACCGACCACCACCGCCAAGAGACGGATCAATCGCACCGGGTAGCCCAGGGCATGGGATGACTCCGGACTTTCGCCCACACTGCGCATCACCAGACCACTGCGGGTGCGGTACATGAACCAGATCAGCAGCAGCGCCAGCACCACCGTGAGGTAGACCAGCGGATGGTGCCGGAACAGAGCCGGACCAAACCAGGGAATGTCCGATAGGCCCGGGATGGCGAAGCTGGCACGCTCGGGAATCTTGGCCTGCACAAAACCCGTGCCGACAAAGGCCGAAAAACCCGTGCCAAACAGCGTGAGGGCCAGGCCGGTGGCGTATTGATTGGTGTTGAGCCAGATCACCAGCACACCAAGGATTGCGGCTAGCAACGCACCGACACCCATGCCCGCGGCAAAGCCGAGCCAATCGCTGCCGGTGGTAACCACCGTGGCGAAGCCGGCAATGGCAGCGCACAACATGATGCCCTCAGCCCCCAAATTGACGATGCCCACTTTTTCATTGATCAGCAAACCCAGCGAGGCGATGGCCAGCACCGTGCCCGCGTTGAGCGTGGCAGCCAGCAGCAAGGCGTAGGAATCCATCACTTGCTCCACTTCAAACGGTAGTTGACCAGCGTGTCGCAGGCCAGCAAATTGAACAACAGCAAGCCCTGGAACACGCCGGTGAGTGATTTGGTAAGCCCGAGGCGCGACTGCGCCAGCTCACCACCGATATAAAACATGCTCATCAGGATGCTTGAAAACACCATGCCGGCCGGGTGCAGACGACCGACAAAGGCCACGATGATGGCGGCAAAGCCGTAACCCGCGGGCACATAGGGCGTGAGCTGACCAATCGGGCCGGCCACTTCCAGCGCACCGGCCAAACCGGCCGCGCCACCCGACATCAGCAGCGCCGTCCACAAGGCCTTGCGCGAAGAAAACCCGGCGTAACGCGCCGCCGCTGGCGCCAGGCCGCCCACCTGCAAGGCCAGGCCGGCGCGGGTGCGAAACAGAAACACCCACAAGCCAGCCACGCTCAACAATGCGAGCAGCGCACCAATACTGACCCGCGAGCCTTCGAACAAACGCGGAATCCGGGTCACTGCCTCAAAGGTCTTGCTTTGCGGAAAGTTGAATCCCAGCGGGTCTTTCCAGGGACCACCCACCAGATAACTCAGGACTTGGACCGCCACATACACCAGCATCAGGCTCACCAGAATCTCATTGGCGTGAAAGCGGTCGCGCAGCAAGGCCGTCAGGCTGGCCCAGACCATACCGCCCAGCACACCCGCCAGCAGCACTGGCAACACGATCCAGCGACTGGTGTCGGCGTCGGCGGTCAGGGCCACCCCCCCTGCAAAAATCGCCCCGATGATGTACTGGCCCTCGGCGCCGATGTTCCAGACGTTGGACCTGAAACACACAGCCAGACCCAACGCAATGATCAGCAGGGGCGTGGCCTTGACCATCAGTTCGCCGAGTGCGTAGGCGTTTTGAACGGGCAGCCAGAAAAACATCGACAGGCCCTTGATCGGGTCCTTGCCGAGCGCGCTGAACATCAGCGTGCCGATCAGCACCGTGATCAGCAGGGCCAGCAAGGGTGAGCCATAGTTCCAGACTTTGGACGGCTCGGTGCGAACTTCAAGCTTGAGCATGCTGCGCTCCTGAAGACACCGCCAAGCCGGGTGCGGATGTGTTTTCGAGATCGGCCAGATGCTGCTGCAGGTCTTCGTCCCAGAGGCCACTCATCCAGATCCCGATGCGCTCGATACTGGCCTCGGCAATGGCCATGGAGGGTGACAATTGGCCTTTGGCGATGACATGCAAACGGTCGCTCACTTCGAACAACTCCTCGAGTTCCTCGCTCACCACCAGCACCGCGCAACCGGCATCACGCAGGGCAAGGATTTCGCCCCGGATCTGTGCTGCTGCGCCCACATCCACGCCCCAGGTCGGCTGCGACACAATGAACAGCTTGGGCCCCGCTTCGATCTCGCGACCCACAATGAATTTCTGAAGATTGCCCCCCGACAGCGAACGTGCCAAGGCGCGCGGGCCACCGGCCTTGACGTTGAACGACTGGATGAGCCTGGCCGCGTGTTGCTCCAGCGCGCGCGGCTTGATCCAGCCGCCGGCAAATTTCGGCAGGGAGATGGATTCGGTTCGTGTCAACAACAGGTTGTGCGCCAGGCTCAGGTTGGGCACTGCGCCGCGCCCGAGCCGCTCTTCGGGCACAAAATGCAGGCCGAGCTTGCGTCGTTCACCCGGGTGTAGAGCCGACACATCGGTATCACCCATACGAATGCTGTTCTTGGGCGCGCGACAGTCTTCTCCCGACAAGGCATACATCAGTTCTTTTTGGCCATTGCCCGAAACGCCGGCAATGCCAACCACCTCGCCGGCGCGCACCTGCAGGCTGATGCCATCCAGATCCACACCAAATTGGTCCTCGCGCGCCAGACTGAGCGCGTTCACATCCAGCACCGGGGCACCCGCCTGCTGCGCGCGATGTTTCAGTTGCGGGGGCTCGGCGCCAATCATCATGCGCGACAGTGACGCATTGGACTCTTCGGCCGGGTTGCAAACGCCGGTGACCTTGCCACCGCGCAATACGGTGCAGGCGTTACACAACTCGCGAATTTCGTGCAATTTGTGGCTGATGTACAGAATGCTGCAACCTTCGCTGGCCAGCTTTTTCAGCACCACAAAAAGTTTTTCCACCGCCTGGGGCGTCAGCACTGAGGTCGGCTCGTCCAGGATCAGCAATTCCGGACGCGTCAACAGCGCGCGGATGATTTCAACCCGCTGCATCTCGCCAACGCTGAGGGTATGCACCGGGCGCGCCGGGTCGATGTCCAGCCCGTACTCGGTGGCTTTGGCCACAATGCTGGCGGTGACCTGATCCAGCGAACTGCGCGCCAGACCGAGCCAGACATTTTCTGCCACCGTCATGGTGTCAAACAGGTTGAAATGCTGAAACACCATGCTGATGCCGTTGGCCCGCGCATCCTTGGGATTGCGGATCTGCATGAGCTGGCCATTGATCCTGACCTC
>JBEGLK010000169.1:0-5076 GCA_041183605.1 Pseudomonadota bacterium | reverse complement strand
GCCAGACATGACGGCGATGACAGACAGTCGGCCCGGACGCGACGGCGGCTACACCCTCTTGGAGCTGTTGACGGTGATCGCGGTTGTGGCGGTTGCGGCTGCGCTGGCGTACCCCGGGATCGCGGGGCTGAGCCGCGGGCCAGGGTCCTTCCCAGTGGCGGAGCGCGCGGCGGCCAATTGCGTCAGTCTGCCGATCTTCCCCGAGCTTACCGACGAGCAGGTCGACCAGATCCTCGCATCCCCCAACGCCGCCGCAATCGACGAGATCTTCACCTATGCCGCGGTCGGCACGCCGGCCACGGTGGCCGAGCGCATCAACAATTTCGCCTCGGCGACCCGGGTGGACGAGGTGATCACCTCCCACTACGCCGACACGACGGCAGCACGGGTCCGGTCACTCGAACTCACGGCGGCAGCAGTCGGGCTCGCCGAGATGTCGAACGCATGAGAGCCGACGACATCCCCGTCGCGAACACCCCTGCGGGAGGCTACGGAGCGGAGTTCCCGCCGTTGATCCTCGCCGGGTGCTCCGAACCACTCGTTGACGGCGCCCCCGACCTTCGGGGCATCTGGAAGGCGATCAGCGCGACGCGCGGCGGCGAGCCCGTCCCGGCCGGTGACCGTCTCCTGTCGTACACCGAACGCATCGAGCAGTGCGGCAACAGGATCGTCGACTGCGGCCATCAACTGCCATTCTTTTTTCATGTGCACTTGCTGCGCATCACTGACCGCCAGCAGCGCTTGGGTGTGTGCATGGCGCAGCAAAAGCACCACACGTTGGGTGGTTTGATCGGTCCAACGTGATGTGTCAACGCGCAGTTGCCATTGCCGATTTGCTGGACCCGGGGTAGCTTGAATCACTTGCGCATTTTTCAAATCACCATTGACCACCCACACGCATTCCACATCCGCGTCGCTCGGCATCGGACCATCACCTGTCACCTCAAAATCACCCGCCACCTGCGTGGGCAAATTGGCGGGCAGCTTCAAGGTCAACGCTGGGGTGGCCGCCGGTTTCTCAATTGCAGGCTTTGAGCTTCCCACCCAGATGTAGGTGCTGCGAGGCGCCAGCATCCAATTGAACAAGCTGCTGGGTGACGAAGCGGTGCGTGGATTGACATCTTGTGGCATCTTGAATTGCGTGCCTTCAACGCCCCACACACCTGTCAGTGATTTCGGTCTATGCGCAAGTGGCAAGCCCTGCATCAAATCCAAATTGTCCAGCAACACAGGGTGCTCTGCTGTGTTGAAGATCACCCAAGCCGACTGCTGTCCATGGTCCATGCGATAAGCCAGCACGCCCGCACCTGCAGCATCGTCGCGCAAGACGGTAGGCACACCCCGCGAGAAAACACGGTGTTGTTTGCGAACTTGGGCAAGGCTTTGGGTGAAAAGGTAAAGCGGCGCCTGGGTGTCAAAGTGATCCTTGCCACCCGAGCCATAACCCGCGGCAAACATGGCGGCTCGCTGTTCCTTGAATCCTTGCTCGGTACCGTAATACAGCGTGGGAATGCCCGGCAATGTCATGATGGCTGCCAAACTTTGGCGCAAGGCGACTTCATGGCCACCTTTTAAAAATCGATCCACATCGTGGTTGTCTAAAAAGCTGGGCATCCGATGGGGGTCGCTGTGCACTGTCATCATTTGGCGAATGCGCTCCCCCAACTCTTGGGTTGGACGGCCTCGCGCCATGACCTCTCCCAAGCTGCCATAAAGTGGGAAATTCAGCATGCCCTGCATCACCGGTTTGCCTTGCCCATCGCGCACGTAGCCTTCAATTTTGCGCATGGCTTTGGTTTCGCCCGCCCTGTCGATGGCAAATCCTTCACCGAATGTGAAGAAATCTTTGCGACCGGTTTGTTGTGCCACGATGCGCATGCCAGGATGCTTGGGGTCTTTGGCGTATAAAAAATCTTGCACGGCGTCTGGCGGCACAAACACGGCGGTGTCCAAACGAAACGCGTCCACACCCACTTGCCGAATCCAATGGCCATAACTGTCACGCAGTGCACGGCGAACCACTGGATTTTCCGAATTCAAATCGTCCAAACCCGACATCTGGAAATTCAATTCTTGCTGTCGGTCGTTGTAATTGTTGACGTCGGGCGTCCAGTGGTAAATACCCGCCGCACGGTGCACGGGATTGCGCGGATCGTTCATGTCAAAAGGTGCTTGCGTGGGGGCTTTCATGGGCACCGACGTGGGTTTGAACTCAAACCCTTGCGCAGGATCTTGGGGGCTCCAGTTTTTGTACCTGAAAAAATCACCGGTGTGGTTCAGCACAATGTCTTGCACCAGGTACATGCCTTTGCGGTGCAAAGCATCTGACAATGCTTGGTACTCTTTCAAGGTGCCCACATGCGGATCCAAACGCTTGAAGTGGGAGGCCCAATAGCCATGGTAGCCACCGTACTCGCCGTTCCACCATTGATTGGCCACGGGCGGGGTGATCCACACGGCCGTGGCACCCAAGCCTTGGATGTAGTCAAGCCTTTTCTTCACCCCTGCCAAATCACCGCCGCTGTAATGCGATTCTTTTTGCGGGTTGAACTCCCCCGCGCCTTGGTTGTTGTTGTGGGGGTTGCCGTCTTCAAACCGATCGGTCATCAGGAAATAAATGATTTGATCTCGCCAATCAGGCGACGGCACGTGCAACTTCAAAGCGGGCCCGGCTGTTGCTGAATTCAAAAACCCGCTCAGCGTCAAACAAGCCAAAAGGGTTGTAGCTTTACTACGCGAATTGAAAAAAAACATGTCGACCCTGTTCTGCAGATGGCTCAGAAAACGTCTATTTTGCTTGATATTTTGACAATCACCGCTTGAATTCAGGGCCTCAATGCGGTTACAGTGCGGGTACATTTTGAAGTAGTTACATTACAAATTGATGCAGATCACGTGCACCACGGCGCGTGCTGTCAAAAGACCCGGACCCATGATTGCCTTCGATTCTCCCCGCCTGATTGCCGACATCGGCGGCCTGTATGCACGGTTTGCCATCGAGACCAGTTACGGTGAGTTCTCGCAGCAACGCAGTTTGCGGTGCGCCGATTTCCCCAGTTTTGAAGCCGCCATGGCGGCCTATTTGGGCAGCCTGAAGTCAGCCGCGGTGGCCCATGCAGCGGTGGCCATTGCCAACCCTGTGGATGGCGATCAAGTTCGCATGACCAACTACCACTGGCAATTTTCCATCGAGGCAACACGGGCCCATCTGGGTCTGGAAACCTTGGTGGTGGTGAACGACTTCACGGCGCTGGCGATGGCCTTGCCGCGCTTGGCCTCGGCAGACTTTCGGCAAGTGGGCCCAGGCCAAGCCGTTAAAAACAGCGTGATTGGTTTGATCGGCCCTGGCTCCGGTTTGGGTGTCTCGGGTCTGATTCCTGCAGGTGACGGCTGGACATCGCTCGGCTCTGAAGGCGGCCACACCAGTTTTGCACCAGCAGATGCCCGTGAGGCCGCTGTTTTGCAATTTGCATGGCAGCAGTTTCAACATGTTTCGTTTGAACGTTTGTTGTCAGGGCCCGGCTTGGAACTGACCTACCTGGCCTTGGCTCAACTGAATCAACAATCTGTCAAAGCTTTAACAGCGCCCGAGATCACGAAACTCGCCGTGGAAGACAAAGATCCGCTGTGTGAAGAAACGCTGACGGTGTTTTGCAACATGCTGGGCACGGCTGCCAGCAATTTGGCAGTGACTTTGGGCGCGACTGGCGGCATCTACATCGGGGGCAGCATCGTGCCGCGATTGGGCGCGTTCTTTGACCACTCTGGCTTCCGAGACCGCTTTGAAGCAAAGGGGCGATTCTCCAATTACCTCGGCCAGATTCCCACATTTGTGATCACTGCGCCCGAAGCCACGTTCATCGGCGCCTCGGCCATTTTGGACGCCCAGTTGCGGGCCTTGATGAATTCGCCCGGCTCGGCCATCCTGACCCAGATCAGACGGTCCAGAGCCGAACTTTCCCCCGCCGAACAACGTGTGGCCGATTTGGTTTTGTCCAAACCCCGTTCTGTCTTGAGCGACCCGATTCACGACATTGCCTTGGCCGCACAGGTCAGCCAACCTACCGTGATTCGCTTTTGCAGATCCGTTGGTTGCAAGGGCCTGTCCGATTTCAAATTGCGCTTGGCTTCGGGTTTGAGCATGTCGGTGCCCATCACGCATTCGCAAGTGACACACGACGACTCGATGCTGGAATTGGGCGCCAAAGTGTTGGGCAACACGGCCAATGCCATCTTGCAATTGCGCAATGAACTGCAACGTGAATCGATCGACCAGGCCATTGAATTGGTCGCGGCCGCCGACCGGGTGGAGTTGTTTGCTGTCGGCAACTACGCAGCGGTGGCCCAAGATGCACAAACCAAGTTCCTGCGTCTGGGATTGCCTTGCGGCGCACACACCGACCCGCATTTACAAGACTTGACGGCCGCCACCATCCAACCGGGCACGGTTGCACTGATCATCAGCAGCGGCGGCAAATTGCCAGAGTTGATGGCCTTGCAGGAAACCATTCAGCAACGAGGTGCTAGCTTGATTGCCATCACGGCCAACCAATCGCCCTTGGCCCGAAAAGCCGATGTGGCCTTGGTCGCCGAGCACAATGAGCATGCTGCCACGCACCTGCCCATGGTCAGCCGAGTTTTGCACCTGTTGTTGATCGACATTTTGATCGTGGGCCTCGAAATGCGGCATTTGGCCGCACCCTCGAAGCCATACATTTCACACAGCCAATGAAAGGACAGACAAGCTCAACATCAAGGGATAACCCTTATGTAATTTTTCTACCGATCGCTTGCTAAAGCCTGTAACTTAATTACAATTTCGACCCATCCAGATTGAAACCTGACGATTTGGGGGCCCTGGAGATTTCAACCCCCTTCCGACCTGAAAAGGAGTACTTGCTACATGATCGATTACGCCAGCCGGCAAAGAGGACCCCGCAAACACATTGTGGGCTTGACGGTTGTGGTGGTGTTACACGGGCTGCTGTTTTGGGCCATCAACTCCGGACTTGCGCGCAAGTTTGTGAAGGTGATCAAAGGACCGGTTGAGGCCGTTCTTTTGGAGGAGACCAAGCC
>JBEGLK010000168.1:0-5507 GCA_041183605.1 Pseudomonadota bacterium | reverse complement strand
GCCATTTCGTGATAGAAGTCGTTACCTTCACGGGTACGCTCACCCACACCGGCGAACACGGACAAACCGCTGTGCGCCTTGGCGATGTTGTTGATGAGTTCCATCATGTTCACGGTCTTGCCGACGCCGGCACCACCGAACAGACCGACTTTACCGCCCTTGGCGAACGGGCAAACCAAGTCAATCACCTTGATGCCGGTTTCCAGCAGTTCCTGGGAAGGGCTGAGTTCGTCGTAGCTGGGGGCCTTGCGGTGAATCGAGGCCATCTGGGTGTCGGCCACCGGGCCACGCTCGTCGATGGGCGCGCCAAGCACGTCCATGATGCGACCGAGGGTAGCGGTGCCGACTGGCACGGTGATGGGGTTGCCGGTGTTGGACACCATCAGGCCACGGCGCAAGCCGTCGCTGGAGCCCAGGGCAATGGTACGGACAATGCCGTCGCCCAACTGCTGCTGAACTTCGAGTGTGAGGTTGGAACCTGCAAGCTTGAGCGCGTCGTACACGCGTGGCATGTGCTCGCGCGGAAACTCCACGTCAACCACAGCGCCAATGCACTGAACAATCTTGCCTTGAACGCCTGCGTTCGTATTTGTGTTTTCCTGAGCCATTTGGTTTTGCTCCAATAAATTTGAATCTTGCTGCTTAACTGAGGCTTATCCGCTGATGGCGGCTGCACCGGAGACGATTTCTGACAACTCTTTGGTGATGGCAGCCTGGCGGGTCTTGTTGTAGACCAGCTTGAGTTCACCAATCACGTTGCCTGCGTTGTCGGTGGCTGCCTTCATGGCGACCATGCGAGCAGCGTGCTCCGAAGCCATGTTTTCCGCCACAGACTGGAACACCAGCGCCTCGACATAACGCACCAGCAGTTCGTCAATCACGGTCTGCGCGTCAGGTTCGTAGATGTAGTCCCAGTTGTGCTTGACACCGGTGGCTTCCTCACTGGCGCGCGTTTCTGCCTGCATTTGCACCGCCGACAGTGGCAACAACTGCTCCATCACCACTTCCTGCTTCATGGTGTTGATGAAGCGCGTGTACGACAGGAAAACCGCGTTGACTTCGCCGTTGACGTAGGCATCCAGCAAGACCTTGACCGGCCCGATCAGACGATCGAGGTGCGGACGGTCACCCAGCTGGGTCACATGCGCAGCCACATTGGCACCAATGCGGTTCAGGAAACCCAAACCCTTGTTGCCAATGGCGACCGTGCGAGCGGTCATGCCGTCGTTCTGGATGTCACGCAACTTGTTCGTGACGCTGCGCAGCACGTTGGTGTTGAGACCACCACACAAGCCTTTGTCGGTGGTGACCACGATCATGCCCACCACCTTGGCGTCGTTGCGCTTCATGAACGGATGCACATACTCCGGGTTGGATTGACCCAGGTTGGCCGCAATGTTGCGCACTTGCTCGGAATAAGGCCGAGCGGCGCGCATGCGGTCCTGAGCTTTACGCATTTTGGAGACGGAAATCATCTCCATGGCTTTAGTGATCTTCTTCGTGCTTTCGAAGTTCTTGATCTTGCCGCGTATTTCCTTACCAGTTGCCATATCAGTCTCCTTGTCTGTTACGAGGTGACCTTAAGCAAACGACTTTTTGAAGTCGGCAATGGCGGCATTCAACTCTGCTTCAGCATCCTTGTCCATGGCACGGTCAGCTTCCAGCTTGGCCAGCAGGGCAGCTTTCTTGTCCTTGAGGTAGCCGTGCAGGCCGTGCTCAAAAGGCAGCACCTTGTTGATGGCGACGTCGTCAAGGTAACCCTTGTTGACGGCAAACAGGGTGGCTCCCATCAAAGAGATGGGCAACGGGCTGTACTGTGCCTGCTTGAGCAACTCGGTCACGCGCGCACCGCGGTCGAGCTGCTTGCGGGTGGCTTCGTCCAGATCGGAAGCAAACTGCGCAAAGGCAGCCAGTTCACGGTACTGAGCGAGGTCGGTACGGATACCACCAGACAGGTTCTTGATGAGTTTGGTCTGGGCTGCACCACCGACGCGGGACACCGAGATACCGGCGTTGATCGCGGGACGGATACCGGCGTTGAACAGGCTGGTTTCCAGGAAGATTTGGCCGTCGGTGATCGAAATCACGTTGGTCGGAACGAAGGCGGACACGTCGCCAGCTTGGGTTTCGATGATGGGCAGAGCGGTCAAGGAACCGGTCTTGCCTTTGACAGCACCCTTGGTAAAGGCTTCGACGTAGTCGGCATTCACGCGAGCTGCACGCTCCAGCAGACGGCTGTGGAGATAGAACACGTCGCCAGGATAGGCTTCACGGCCCGGGGGACGGCGCAACAGCAGCGAGACCTGACGGTACGCCACAGCTTGCTTGGACAGATCGTCATAAACGATCAGCGCGTCTTCGCCGCGGTCGCGGAAATACTCACCCATGGTGCAGCCCGAGTAGGCAGACACATACTGCATGGCGGCAGATTCAGAAGCGGTGGCAGCCACAACGATGGTGTACTCCATCGCACCGGCCTGCTCCAGCGCGCGCACCACGTTCTTGACAGAAGAAGCCTTCTGACCGATCGCGACGTACACGCAGGTCATGTTCTGACCCTTCTGGTTGATGATGGCGTCGATGGCCACGGCAGTCTTGCCGGTCTGACGGTCACCAATGATCAACTCACGCTGGCCGCGGCCAACCGGAACCATCGAGTCGATGGACTTAAGGCCGGTCTGCATGGGCTGGCTGACGGATTCACGGGCGATCACACCAGGTGCCACCTTTTCGATCACGTCGGTCATTTTGGCGTTGATCGGGCCTTTGCCGTCGATCGGTTGACCCAGCGCGTTGACCACGCGGCCTTTGAGCTCAGGGCCCACCGGCACTTCAAGAATACGGCCCGTGCACTTGACGGTGTCGCCTTCGGAAATGTGCTCGTATTCACCCAAAATCACGGAGCCGACCGAGTCACGCTCGAGGTTAAGCGCCAGACCATAAGTGGGCAGGCCATCCTTGCCAGCCGGGAATTCCAGCATTTCGCCCTGCATCACGTCAGACAGACCATGGATGCGGCAAATACCGTCGGTGACGGAAACAACTGTGCCCTGGTTGCGGATGTCTGCAGTGGCAGACAAACCTTCAATACGGCTCTTGATCAGTTCAGAAATTTCTGCGGGATTGAGTTGCATGACTCTTTCCTTCTTTCATTAGTGAGGCCAACGGTTCAAGGCAAAGCCTCAAGCCGTCAAAGCCATTTTCATTTGTTCCAGACGTGCCTTGACAGATGTGTCAAGAACTTCGTCACCCACGACCACCCTGATGCCGCCAATGAGCTCAGGCTGCAACTCAACAGACACATTGAGCTGACGTGCAAAACGCTTTTGAAGCATTTGCGACACTTCGGCCAGCGCTGCACCCTCAATCGGGAACGCACTGTAGATCACAGCGTCGCTGGAACCGCCCTGGGCATTCACCAGTGCTCGAAACTGCGCAGCAACTTCTGGCACAAATGCCAAGCGGTCGTTGGCAATCACGGTACGGATGAAGTTTTGTGCATGGCTGTCCAGCACAGACTTCATGACACCCGCAATGACGTCATACACCTGGGCATGCGTTGTCTTGGGATTGTCAGCAAACTGCTGCAACTGACCCTGCTGCGTCACGCAGGCCAACTCATCGAGCCATGTCAACACGGCCTTGGAGTCGGATGCGCTGGCTTTGAACAAGGCTTCAGCGTAAGGACGGGCAATAGTGGCAAGTTCAGCCATGTCGTTCTCTTAAAGCTCAGTCTTCAGACGAGACAAGAGGTCAGCATGAACGCCGGCATTGACTTCCTTGCGGAGAATCTGCTCGGCCCCCTTGACTGCCAGCACCGCGACCTGCTCACGCAGAGATTCGCGCGCCTTGACAGCCTGCTGCTCGGCCTCAGCCTTGGCGGCGGCAACAATCTTGTTACCTTCGTCAGTGGCTTTGGCTTTCGCCTCTTCGATGATGAGTGTGGCACGGCGCTCGGCGTCAGCCAGTCGTGCCGCTGTCTCGTTGCGCGAGGCAGCCAACTCGGCTTCAACACGCTGATTGGCGGAAGAAAGCTCGGATTTGGCTTTATCGGCTGCAGCGAGGCCATCAGCTATTTTCTGTGCCCGCTCGTCCAGCGCTTTTGCAATCGGTGGCCACACATAAGTCATTGTGAACCACACCAGAATCGCAAAAACAACCGCCTGCAGGAACAGGGATGCGTTGATATTCACAACTTACTCCCTTTCAAGCGTGAAAGATGGACCAAAATTAGATGGCGAAAGGCTTGGCAAACGCAAACAGCAGGGCAATAGCCACACCAATCAGGAAGGCAGCGTCAATCAGACCAGCCAAGATGAACATCTTGGTTTGCAGTTCATTCATCAACTCAGGCTGGCGTGCTGAAGACTCGAGAAACTTGCCACCCATCAGCGCGATGCCGATGGAAGCGCCCAAAGCGCCCAAACCAACGATGATGCCGCAAGCCAGTGCCACGAGGCCGAGAATGTTTTCCATGATTGCTCCTAAAAAGTACGGAAAAGAAAAAAGAAAAAGAAAAAACGATTAGTGTGAATCGTGGGCCTGCCCCACGTAAATCAGCGTCAACATCATGAAGATGAAGGCTTGCAGCGTAATCACCAGAATGTGGAAGATGCTCCAGGCAGCTCCAGCAATCACTTGCCCGACACCCAGCCAAAACATCCCATTGCCGGGATTGAATTGCCAGGCCCACGCGCCACCCATCAGGGCGATCAACATGAAAATCAACTCACCGGCAAACATGTTGCCGAACAACCGCATGCCGTGCGACACGGTCTTGGCTGCAAACTCGATCAACTGCATCAGCAAGTTGACGGGATAGAGATAAACCTTGTCACCAAAGGGCGCAGCCACCAACTCGTGCGTCCAACCACCCAAACCCTTGATCTTGACGTTGTAAAACAGGCAAACCAAAAGCACGCTGCAAGACATACCCAGTGTTGTGTTCCTTGAAACCCAGTGCGGGCGCCGCACCATGCCAGATGGCCGGCAAAATATCCACCGGCAACATGTCCATGGCATTCATCAGGAAGATCCAGACAAACACGGTCAATGCCAACGGCGACACCAGCTTGCGGCTGTTGGCATTGTGAATCACACCCTTGGCTTGCTTGTCCACCAACTCAGCCAGAATTTCAACAGCCGCCTGAAAACGCCCTGGCACACCAGAAGTGGCCTTGGCTGCCGCACGCCACAAAACGAAACAGGCGAGCGAACCCAGAATGACCGAATAAAACAGGGAATCCAGATTGAACAGACTGAAGTCAACCAGACCAGCCTGCTTCACACCTTTAAAAGAGAAATCCATTTGCAAGTGTTGCAAATGGTGCTGGATGTATTCACCAGCGTTCGGACCATGTGTTCCAGCGTGTTCAGTAGCAGCCATATGTCGTCACCAATCAATCAATTCATTAAAGCTTCGCAACCGATTTTTTGCGCCCCGAATGCAACCACATGGCCACCCAGTACACCTTCATCGTCACCACAAAGCCAGCCAACAAAGCCAG
>JBEGLK010000167.1:0-5078 GCA_041183605.1 Pseudomonadota bacterium | reverse complement strand
GCGTCGAAAAAACTGGCCATTCAATAGGCTGACAGCCACGGCGCATGAATACTCTGACCAAACTCGCGCTCGGACTGATGGGACGACTCCAGCCCGAACCCGCCACGGGTGACGCGGCCGACACCATCACCTTGCCAACGCCCGATTTGCAGACCGGCATGCCCCTGATGCGGGCACTGGCAGAGCGTCAGTCGCAGCGCGAGTTTGCGCCGGAGCCCTTGCCCTTGCCCCTGCTGTCCAGTTTGTTGTGGGCAGCGGCGGGCATCAATCGCCCGGCGCTGGGTGGACGCACTGCGCCCAGTGCCATGAACGGACAGGAGGTGGATGTGTACGTGGCCCTGCCCAAGGGCCTGTACCGCTACACCGCACTGGGCCATGCGCTGCATCTGATCCGGGCCACCGATGTGCGCCGGGTCACGGGTTACCAGGATTTTGTCGACACGGCGCCGTTGGACCTGATCATGGTGGCCGATTTTTCACGCATGAAACTGGTGCCTGCGGCGCAACGTTTGGCCTACGCCTACACCTGTGCTGGCGCCATGGCGCAAAACGTCTACCTCTATTGCGCCTCCGAAGGGCTGGCGGCAGTGATCCGCGCCTGGCTCGACCGCGATGCCTTGGCCAAGGCGATGGGACTCAACAACGAACAACAAGTTTTGCTGTCGCAAACGGTGGGGCGCAAAGCGCCCTACCCTCTTTTGCCAACCAAGTAGTCCAGCACATCGTTGAAGGACACCAACCGCGCATAGTCAACCTCGGGGATATTCACCCCGAGGCGCTCGTGCAAGCTCACCAAAAAGTTGAGCCAGTCCATTGAGTCCAGATCCACCTGGCTGCGCAACGACCGCGCGCGGTCCAGCGTGTCCGGATCCAGCTCGGGCGCAATGGCACGCAGCAGGCCCATAACAGTAACGGCCAAGGTTTCACGGTCAGTGGTCATGCCTCACCACCCGCCAACACTTGCGGCTGTTGCAGCAGGTCCCGCAACTCGGCCAAAAACAAGGCGCCTTGATGCCCGTCCGAGACCCGGTGGTCGGCGGCCAGCGTGGCGCACAAGAGCGACTGCGCGCAAACCACACCGTTGAGAACCCAGGGGCGCGTGACGATGCCGCCAAAACCCACCAGCGCCACCTGCGGCGGGTAGATCACGCCATACACCGCCTCGATCGCCTGGTCACCGAGGTTGGTGATGGTAATCGTGGGGTCGGAGATCTCGGAACTGCGCAACGAGCCGGCACGGGCGCGCCGCACCAGGTCGGCCAGGTCACGCATCAGTTGCTCCAGTGATTTGGTTTGCGCATCATGGATCGCCGGGGCCACCAGCCCGCCACCGCGCAACGATATAGCCACCCCGGTATGCACAGCAGCACTCGGATAAAACTGGCCATCGCGGAAGAATCCGTTGAGCTCCGGCGTGCGCTTGAGTGCCAGGGCAACGGCCTTGAGCAGCAACACGGCGGGCAGCAGGCGCTCGGTGATCGGCAGACCGGCGTTGCGTTGTTGCAGCCAATCCATGGCGATTTGCAGGGAAAACGTTTCGGCCAGGTAGTAATGCGGGATCTCACGCTTGGAGCGGCTCATGGCGGAGGCAATGGCCTGGCGCATGTCGTGTTGCCGGTCGAATGCCGCGGGTGCGGTTGACAGAACGGCAGCCGCAGGGACTTGACCAACTTTCGTGGCTGGCTCCACAGGTTTTGCGGGCACGTCTGGAGGTGCTTCTCCTGGCGCGCGCAAGGTGGCCAACACCGTGCCCACCGGCACCTTGTCACCCACCGGCACCAACAGTTCTTGCACCACGCCGTCGCTCCAGATTTCCACATCGATCGCCGCTTTGGAGGTGTCAACCACGGCAACCACCTGACCGCGTTGGACACTGTCGCCGGGCTTCACATGCCAGGCCAACAATTTCCCCTCGGTCATGTCGGCGCCAAGTGAAGGCAATTTGAATTCGATCATGTGATTTGCTCCATCACGGCCCGAACCGCCGCCACAATCTTGTCCACCTGTGGCAAGGCTGCCTGTTCCAGGTGCTGTGCATAGGGAATTGGCACTTCCTCGCTGCAAACCCGCGCCAGCGGCGCATCCAGCTCGGCAAAAGCATGCTCGCTGATACGCGCCATCACCTCGGCCGCCAGGCTGCCGGAACGCCACCCCTCGGCCACCACCACGGCGCGACGGCACTTGCGCACCGACGCCAGCAAGGTGATCTCGTCGAGCGGGCGCAGCACACGCAAATCGACCACCTCGGCTGATATCCCGAGCCTGGCCAGTTCATCGGCAGCCTGCAGCGTCTTGTGCAGGCTGCCGCCGTAGGTGATCAGGCTGATGTCAAAGCCGGCGCGGCGCACGCGGGCGCTGTAAATGTCGACCTCGCAGGACTCAGGCAATTCACCCTCCAGGTTGTAGAGCTGCGCATGTTCGAAGATCAGCACGGGATCGGGGTCGGCCAGCGCGGGTTTGAGCATGCCGCGCGCATCTTCAATCGTGGCAGGGGCAAGCACGCGCAGGCCGGGCACGTGGGCATACCAGGCCTCGAAGCTGTTGGAATGTTGGGCCGCCACCTGGCGCCCGGCCCCGGTAGCGATGCGAAACACCACCGGCACCGAGAACTGGCCGCCCGACATGTGGTGCAGCATGGCCGCGCTGTTGACGATCGGGTCGAGCGCCAGCAGGCTGAAGTTGACCGTCATGATCTCGACGATCGGACGCATGCCGCCCAGGGCCGCACCAATCCCGACACCAACAAAACCCAGTTCTGACAAGGGGGTGTCGCGGATGCGTTCGGGACCAAATTCATCCAGCAGCCCCTTGGAGACGGCGTAGGTGCCGCCATAACGCCCGACATCCTCACCCATCAGGAAAACGCGCGGGTCGGCCTGCAAGGCCTCGCGCAGCGCCTCGCGCAGGGCTTCGCGGTAACTCATGCGTTGTGCCATCATGCGCCTCCTGGCGCGGTGTACACATCGCGCAGCAAATCTTCCACCGGCTCCCAGCTCGCGCTTTCAGCAAAGGCCACAGCGGCATCGACCTCAGCCTGCGCGGCGGCATCCAGCGCCAGAAACTCGTCCTCAGACAGGTCACCCTGGGCTTTCAGGCGCGCGCTGAAGGTGTGGATCGGGCCACGGGTTTTCCAGGCCACAACCTCCTGTTTGTCGCGATAAAGCTCGGGGTCGAACATCGAATGGGCTCGAAAACGGAAGGTCCTGAACTCCACAAAGACAGGGCGACTGAGTTGCAGCACCTGCTGGGCAGCGCCCATCGTGGTCTCGTGCACCGCCACCACGTCCATGCCATCGACAGACACCGCGGCCACACCATAAGACGATGCCTTGGTGCAGAGGTCGGTCTGCGCCTCGGAGCGTGCCAGTGCCGTGCCCATGGCGTAAAGGTTGTTTTCACAACAAAACAGCACCGGTAGCTGCCACAACGCTGCCAGGTTCATGGCCTCATGGAAAGCACCTTCGGCCACCGCGCCCTCGCCAAAAAAGCAGGCGGTCAGGGCACTGCGGCCGCTGAGCTTGTCGGCCAGCGCCAGCCCAACCGCCAGCGGCAGGCCGCCACCCACAATCGCCTGGCCGCCATAAAAGCGGCTGGCACGGTCGAACAGGTGCATCGAACCCCCATGACCGCGTGAACAACCCGCCTGCTTGCCATACATCTCGGCCATGATGGCATTCATGCCAACGCCACGCAACAAGGCGTGGCCATGCTCGCGGTAGGTCGCCACCAGGTTGTCCTGCGGCTGCAAGGCACGCAAGGCGCCTGTGGCCACCGCCTCCTCACCAATGTAGAGGTGCAGGAAGCCGCGAATCTTTTGTTGCCCGTACAACTCGATCGCCTTCTCTTCCATGCGCCGGATGCGCAGCATGTCGGTGAGCAGGGCCACCGAAAAACTTTTCTCCCAGGGCACCGGACCGGAGGGCGGTGCAGGCACCTTGAACTCGCTCATAAACCAGCCTCCAGCGTCGAGGTGTCACCTTCGGGCAAACCCAGTTCGCGCGCCTTCAGCAGGCGGCGCATGATCTTGCCGCTGCGGGTGCGTGGCAACACCGGCAAAAAGGCAATTTCCTTGGGTGCCACCGCAGCACCGAGGCGCTTGCGCGCATGGGCCATGATGTCCAGACGCAATGCTTCGGAGGGTTCAAATCCACCCTTGATGGAGACAAAGGCCTTGACCACTTCACCGAGCAGCGGGTCGGGTTTGCCAATGACACCGGCCTCGGTGACAGCCGGGTGTTCCATCAGCACACTTTCGACTTCAAACGGGCCGATCAGGTGGCCTGCTGACTTGATGACGTCGTCGGCGCGGCCGACAAACCAGAAATAACCGTCGTCGTCCACACGCGCCAAATCGCCAGTCAGGTACAGGTCGCCGGCGAAACACTTGCGGTACCGCGCCTCGTTGTTGAGGTAGGCGCGAAACATCGACGGCCAGCCACGCTGCAATGCCAGTTCACCTTCCACGTTGGGCGTCTCGAGGACCCGTACCCGCGGCAATTCGCCCTCGGCTTCAAGGTGTTCGACGATGAACGCGTTGATGCCGGGTAGCGGGCGCCCCATCGAGCCGGGCTTGATGTCAAACGCCGGCGTGTTGGCAATCATGATGCCGCCGGTTTCGGTCTGCCACCAGTTGTCGTGGATCGGCAGGCCGAGAACCTCCTGGCCCCACCACACGGCTTCGGGGTTCAGGGGTTCACCCACACTGGCAACAAAACGCAGACAAGGATAACGATGGCTGTGGGCGAGCTCGGGGCCGGCTTTCATCAGCATGCGGATCGCCGTGGGCGCGGTGTACCAGACGCTCACCTGCTCCTGGGCCAGCAAGGTGTACCAGCGCTCGGCGTCGAACTCTTCGCGGTCCACCAGGGTGGTCACCCCCTGCAGCAGCGGCGCAATGATGCCGTAGGTGGCACCCGTGACCCAACCTGGGTCGGCAGTGCACCAGAAGCGGTCTTGCGGGTGCAAGTCGAGCGCGTAACGTGCGGTGGCCTCATGCGCCACCACCGCACCGTGGACATGCAATGCGCCCTTGGGTGTGCCGGTGGTGCCGCTGGTAAAGAACAGCAAGGCAGGGTCTT
>JBEGLK010000166.1:0-5092 GCA_041183605.1 Pseudomonadota bacterium | reverse complement strand
GCTGGTGGCGGATCTGCGCAACGTGGTGGCGGGCGATGCCTCGCCTGACGGTCAAGGTGCGCTGGCCATCGAGCGCGGTATTGAAGTCGGCCATGTGTTTTACCTGGGCACGAAGTACAGCCAGGCCATGAACGCCACCTTTCTGGATCAGAATGGCAAACCCCAGTTCATGGAGATGGGCTGTTACGGCATCGGCATCACGCGTCTGCCCGCTGCTGCCATTGAACAAAATCATGATGAGCGCGGCATCATCTGGCCCGATGCGCTGGCGCCATTCACCGTGGTGTTGTGTCCGATCAATGCGGAGCGTTCGCCGGAAGTCAAGGCTACCGCAGAAAAACTTTATGCCGAGTTGCTGGCCGTAGGTGTGGACGTCATGCTGGACGACCGTGGTGAGCGCCCGGGTGCCATGTTTGCCGACTGGGAACTGATTGGCGTGCCGCACCGTGTCAATATTGGTGACCGCGCGCTGAAGGAAGGCCATGTGGAGTATCAGCATCGTCGTGACGCGGCCGCCAGCGCCGTGGCCGTGTCTGACATCGTGGGCCAGTTGCTGGCCAAACTCAAGGCGTGAGTGGCAACCTCCCTGTCAAGTGAGTTGATGATGACGTTTACCCGACGTTCACTTTTGCAGGACGCTTTGTCGTTTGCCCCCCTGATGCTGGGCGCGGGTGCATTTTTTTGTCAAGCACCTGCTTGGGCCGGAGGGCAAATTGAAGAGCCGTTGATGGACTCTGTCCGGACGGCCTTGAGCTCGGCCATTGCCAATCAGGCGCCGCCGGTGCCGGAATTTCCCGATACAGAGTCGCGCCTGCAGTATCTGCGCTGGCTGGGCGCCATGAGTGAGCGGCTGGCCAAAAAAAAACCAGACTGGAATACGCGCAAGGAATTCCTGCAAACGGTTTGGTATGAGGCCAAGCGTGCAGGACTGGACGTAGCCCTGGTGCTGGGACTGATCCAGGTTGAGAGCAATTTTCGGAAATTTGCCGTCAGCAGTGTCGGGGCGCGCGGCTACATGCAGGTGATGCCATTCTGGACACGATTGCTGGGTGATGGCGATGCCGGGAAGTTGTTTCACCTGCAAACCAATTTACGTTTTGGTTGCGTCATTTTGCGGCATTACCTGGACCGTGAACATGGTGACGTGTTCATGGCGCTGGGGCGTTACAACGGCTCGCGTGGCAAGCCGCAGTATCCGAATGCGGTGTTCGTCAGTCAGCGGCTGTGGACGTCACAGACCGCCTGACGGTCAAAATTCTCAGGCTGCAGGAGTTCCGAGCAAGGTCTGCAATTCGCCGCTCTCATACATTTCCATCATGATGTCGGAGCCACCAATGAACTCGCCCTTCAGGTAGAACTGGGGAATGGTAGGCCAGTTGCTGTAGTCCTTGATGCCGGCACGGATCTCGTCATCTTCAAGCACGTTGACGGTTTTGATGGCTTTCGGATCAACACCACAGGCTTTCAGGATCTGGATGGCGCGACCCGAAAAGCCGCACTGCGGAAAGCTGGCCGTGCCCTTCATGAAAAGCAGGATGTCGTTGTGTTTGACCAGGTCGTCAATGCGTTGTTGTACGTCGCTCATGCTGAAAATTCCTATTAATAAAACAATCCGAATTATTTCACCTTTAAGCCAGGCTGGGGGTGAGACCCTGACGCGCTTAGGGATGCTAATAATGGGGCGGCAACTCGTCGCGCAGGTTGCGCGGCACGGCCGTGCCTTCTTGCGGCGTGTGCTGGCGCAGCCACTGCACTTCGCGTTCCAGGTGGTCAATCTGGTCTTGCTGGCGGATGATGATCTGGTCGAGCTTGTCGAGCAGGTCTTCGGCAAAGCTGGCTTTGATCTCCAGCTGGGTCAGTCGCTCTTCAATCGGGTTGGTCATGGTGGGGAGGCTGTTGTGTTGAAGGATTGAACTGTCCGCCGCTGCAGCGCTCAATGCCAGCCAGGTCATGGCGCGACTGGACTTGCACAAAGCCTGATGCCGTCAGTAAATTGCGAACGGCTTGTGCCTGGTCGTAACCATGTTCCAGCAGCAGCCAGCCACCGGGGACCAGATGCTTTGGGGCCTGGCTGATGATCCGGCGCAGGTCGTCCAGACCATCGGAGCCACTGGTAAGGGCGAGGCTTGGCTCAAACTCCAGTGCCGACAGGTGGGGGTCCCGTTCGGCGATGTAGGGAGGATTGGAGACGATGCAGTCAAACGGGGCTTCAGATGCGGACAGGGCGGCAAACCACGCGCCTTGAGACGAGCTGACATCCAGCTTGAGCCTCCGGGCGTTGCTGCGGGCCACAGCCAGGGCGTCTGCGCTGAAATCGGAGGCGTGGACGTGAAGTGTTGGCTTGCTGGCTTTGAGTGCCAGGGCGATGGCGCCGCTCCCGGTGCCCATATCGAGCACACGCTGCTGTCCATCAAGCAGTTCCAGCGCCCAATTCACCAGCGCTTCGGTGTCTGGCCGGGGCACCAGCACACGGTCGTCCACCTGCAAATCCAGTCCAAAAAATTCCTTGCGACCGGTGAGATAGGCCAGCGGTTCACCCGACAAGCGGCGCAGCACCAAGAGTTCAAGCGTTGAGGCAAGGGCTGGCGGCAGCGGCTCATCGTCGTGTGCCATCAGCCAACCACGCTGGTTGGCTGATTTGCCCAGCAGGTGCAGCAACAGCAGTTGGGCATCGAGCCGATCCAGTCCCCTGGCCTGCAGTTCGGCCATCGTTTGTCCCAGGCTGAGCACGGGCGGGTTGACGGTATTCATGGCGTTTCAGGCATTGAGTTCCAGCGCGGCCAGTTGTGTGGCCGCTTCGTGCGCCTGGAGCGCGTTGATGACATCGTCCAGATCGCCCTCCATGATGGTGAGCAGTTTGTACAGCGTCAGGTTGATACGGTGGTCGGTGAGCCGACCCTGCGGAAAATTGTAGGTGCGAATGCGGTCGCTGCGGTCGCCACTTCCCACCAGACTCTTGCGCTCGGCGGCGTCTTTGGCAGCGCGTTCGCTACGGTCTTTTTCCTGGATGCGGGCTGTGAGCACCTTGAGCGCCTGTGCCTTGTTGCTGTGCTGGCTGCGTCCGTCCTGACATTCGGCCACGATCCCTGTGGGCAGGTGGGTGATGCGCACCGCCGAATCGGTTTTGTTGATGTGCTGGCCACCGGCGCCGCTGGCGCGGTAGGTGTCTATGCGCAAATCCGAAGGGTTGATCTTGATCGCCTCCGCCTCGTCGGGCTCCGCCAGCACGGCGACGGTGCAGGCGCTGGTGTGGATGCGCCCCTGGGTTTCAGTGACTGGCACGCGTTGTACACGGTGGCCGCCAGACTCGAATTTGAGGGCGCCATAGACATGGTCGCCTTCGACTTTGATGACAACCTCCTTGTAACCACCCAGCTCGCTGGGCGATTCGCTGATGATTTCGGGCTTCCAGCCGCGGCGCTCGCAATACCGCAAGTACATGCGAGCCAGGTCGGCCGCAAACAGGGCCGATTCATCGCCACCTGTGCCAGCGCGAATTTCGACAAAGGCGTTGCGCGCGTCGTCCGGGTCCTTGGGCAGCAACATGCGCTGCAACTCACTCTCAAGCTGTTGCAGATCAAGGTTGGCGGCGTCGATTTCTTCCTGAGCCATGGCCGACATGTCAGCGTCCTCGGCGCTGTCCGCCAACAGTTCCTGAGCTGCGGCCAGATCAGCTTCTCGCTGTTGGTAACGTTGCCAGCGGCTCGCCACCGCGGCGACGTCCGTGTGTTCGCGTGACAGCAGCAGAAATTGCGGCATGTCACCCATGATGTCGGGGCGCGACAGTAAAAACTCCAGCTCTCCCAAGCGGTCAGCGTAGCGGGCAAGTTGTTGACGGAGAAAAGTTTTCATTGTCGGTGCAAGGATGTAGGCGGGAGGATGGGTGGCTCGACAAAGTGTCGGACCATGTTGTCATGGCGAATGCTGCGCAGCAATCCACAAGATTCAGGATGGCCACGTCGCAGCACTGAGGCCATGACGAAGCGGCGGTTGGCGTCGCTAACGCTCTTTGCGCAAAAAGAAATGTTGTACTGCGGCACTGGCGCGGTCGCGGGAATGGATGTCGCCACCCCGCAATTCAGCCATGGCGCCATGCAACATTTTTTGGGTCAGGCCGCGGCTGAGCGCTTCCAGCACGGTGTCAATGTCTTCACCCTTGGCCAGCAATTTGCGGGCGCGCGCGATCTCGTTGGCACGCCATTCGTCGGCCTGGGCATTGAGTTGCTGAATCAGCGGCACCGTCGAACGCTGCTCGATCCAATGCAGAAAACTTTGCACCCCGGCGTCCACAATGGCCTCGGCTTGCGCCACCGCGGCTTGCCTGTTGGCCTGGGCGGTTTGCACCACGCTGGCCAAGTCGTCCACGGTGTAGAGATAAACGTCTTCAAGCGCCTTGACCTCAATCTCGATGTCGCGAGGCACGGCCAGATCGACCATGAACATCGGGCGGCGGCGGCGGCGCTTGAGCGCGCGCTCGACTGAGCCCAGGCCGATCAATGGCAGGGTGCTGGCGGTGCAGCTGACCACGGCATCAAATTCATGCAAACGGTCAGGCAAATCGGCCAGCCGCATCACTTCGGCGCCAAATTTGACAGCCAGTTCTTCGCCGCGCGACAGCGTGCGGTTGGCAATGGCGATGCTTTTTGGATTTTTGGCAGCAAAGTGGGTCGCGCAAAGGTCGATCATTTCGCCGGCGCCCACAAACAATATCTTGACTTCGCTCAGGTCTTCAAACAATTGCCCCGCCAGGCGTACGGCGGCAGCAGCCATGCTGATCGAGTGGGCGCCAATTTCTGTCGAGGTGCGCACTTCCTTGGCCACGGCAAACGAGCGCTGAAAGAGCTGGCTCAGCGTGCTGCCCAAAGCGCCTGCCGCCTCGGCCGCGCGCACGGCATCCTTGATTTGTCCAAGAATCTGAGGTTCGCCCAGAACCATCGAATCGAGCCCGCTGGCGACGCGAAAGGCGTGGCGTGCTGCCAGGCCATCGTTCAGGGTGTAGGAATGGGCGCGCAGCAGGTCGGCATGCACGCCGCCACATTGCGCGAGCCATTCCAGAGTGGGTTCCAACTGGGACTGCTCACCTGCACAATAA
>JBEGLK010000165.1:0-5127 GCA_041183605.1 Pseudomonadota bacterium | reverse complement strand
GTCTTGTGCCCGACACGCGAACTGGCAGACCAGGTGGCGGTGGAGGCGCGCCGGCTGGCGCGCGCGCTGGACAACATCAAGGTGGTCACCCTTTGCGGCGGCATCGCTTTGCGCGGTCAGCGGGCTTCTCTTGAAAACGGTGCCCACATCGTGGTCGGCACACCCGGGCGCGTGATGGACCACCTGGCGCGTGGTTATCTGGTGCTCGATGCGCTCAACACGCTGGTCCTTGATGAGGCCGACCGCATGCTCGACATGGGCTTTTTCGACGACATCGTGACGGTCACCAAACAATGCCCGCCCGAGCGCCAGACGCTGCTGTTTTCCGCCACCTACCCCGAGGGCATCGACAAACTCGCCAAACAGTTCATGCGCACGCCCGAACAGATCACGGTAGCCGACAAAGCCGAAAAAAGCCTGATCGAGCAGCGTTTTTACGAGGTGACCCGGCCCACGCGTTTTGAGGTGGTGGCCAAGCTGCTGAATCACTTTCGCCCGGTCAGCACACTGGCGTTCTGCAACACCAAGCAGCAATGCAAAGACCTCGTCACCTACCTGCAGCAGCAAGGCTTCAGTGCGCTGGCACTGTACGGCGAACTGGAACAACGTGAACGCGACCAGGTGCTGGCGCAGTTTGCCAACCGCAGCACCTCCATCCTGGTGGCCACCGACGTGGCTTCACGCGGCATCGACATCAAGGATCTCTCGGCAGTGATCAATGTCGACATCACACCCGACCCCGAGGTCCATGTACACCGCATTGGCCGTACCGGCCGCGCCGGTGAAGCCGGACTGGCGCTGAGCCTGGCCGCCATGTACGAGATGGGCGCAGTCGGCAAGATCGAGCAGTACCAGAAGCAGCCATCCACTTGGCACAAACTCGACGAACTCACACCCACCGGCGCCGGCCCGTTACAGCCTCCCATGGTCACACTGCAAATACTGGGTGGCCGCAAGGAAAAAATCCGCCCTGGCGACGTGCTGGGCGCCCTGACCGCAGATGCGGGGTTCACGCGTGAGCAGATCGGCAAGATCAATGTGACCGAGTTCACCACCTTTGTCGCCGTGCATCGTGACATTGCGCATGAGGCCATGCAAAAGCTCAATGCCGGCAAGGTCAAGGGCAAAAGTGTCAGGGTAAGATTAATCTAGCGCCCAAGTGCGGGATAATCACCGTTTTTTATATTCATCCACTGGAGTCCACTCATGGCAAAAGAATTCCGCACCGAAGCTGATCGCAAGGCAACCCCTCGTCCTGTCGCGCCCAAAGGCGTTTGTTTCACCGCACCGCACGGCCAGAAGCGCAGCCTCGAGCGTGGCGTGGCCACCAACAACAAGAAAAACCCCGGCAAGCGTTGCAAAAAGGGCGGTTGATACACGCCGCAACCGCTTTGGCAGTTGCTTGCAAGACGGTCCATCAGGGCCGTTTTTTCATGGTGCCGCCAACAGTTACAGTTCAGCTTTCACAGGCATGCCATGAACCCGATTCAACTCTTCGACAGCGCCACCAGCACATTCACCTATGTGTTGTTTGACAGTATCACGCGCGAAGCCATCATCATCGACCCGGTGGACACACAACTCGAACGCGACCTGCAGGTGTTGCGTGAGCATGGCCTGAAGCTGATCTGGTCGCTCGAAACCCATGCCCATGCCGACCACATCACCAGCGCCGGGCAACTGGCCGAACTGGCGGGGGCCAGGACGGCAGCGCCAGCGGCATGCGACATCAGCACGGCCGCGGTGCAGCTCAAGGACGGCGACACACTGCACTTTGGGTCCGAGCAGATCCGCGCCCTGCATACGCCGGGGCATACCGCGGGCAGCATGTGTTTTGTCTGGCGCGACCATGTCTTCACCGGTGACACCCTGCTGATCAACGGTTGTGGCCGTACCGATTTTCAAAGCGGCAGCGCCAAGGCCATGTACCGCAGTTTGACCGAGGTATTGTTCAAACTGCCAGATGACACCACCGTGTGGCCCGGCCATGACTACCAAGGTCAATCGCAATCAAGCATTGGTACTGAGAAAGCCAGCAACGCCCGGGTGGCCGGCAAAACGCTGGAGGAATTCATCGCCATCATGGACGCGCTCCATTTGCCGCCGCCCAAAAACATTGCCGAGGCGGTGCCTGCCAACCTGCATGGCGGCCTGCGCCACGACGCCCATCCGGCCAGCAGCCTGCAGGTGGTGGTGGCCGACGGTTACGCGGGCGACATCAGCTGCGCACTGGCCTGGCGCTGGGTGCAAACCAACGAGGCGGTGTTGGTCGACGTGCGAACGGACGCCGAACGGGCCTGGGTTGGCTTTGTCCCCGAGGCCCAAGCCGTGGCCTGGAAACAGTGGCCCGGCATGGCGAGCAATCCGAATTTTGATGCCGAGCTGCTCGCCGCCGTGCCGGCCGGCAAAAAAGTGGTGTTGTTATGCCGCAGCGGCGTGCGCTCCATTGCCGCGGCCAAACGCGCGACCGAACTGGGGCTCGAAGCCTACAACATCCTCGAAGGTTTTGAAGGCGACCCCGACGAACATGCCCAGCGCGGGCACCTGGGTGGCTGGCGCCGGAACGGCCTGCCGTGGCGGCAAAGTTGAAAACTGTGCCGCCCCAGCGCCGAATGTGCCGATAATGCCGCCATGACTTTTTTGGCCATTGATGTCGGCAACACCCGTTTGAAATGGGCACTGCACACCGCTCCGCACCGCAATGCGCCCCTGTTGGCGCAAGGTGTCGAGTTTCTGGAAAACATAGACCGCCTGGCCAATGGGGACTGGAGCGCACTGCCCCACCCGACCCGCATGTTGGGATGCACCGTGGCCGGCGACGCTGTCAAGCGCCGGGTCGAAGAACAAATGGAATTGTGGGACGTTTCAGCCAACTGGGTGGTGCCCAGCAGTACTGAGGCCGGCCTGAGCAATGGCTACGACTACCCCGCGCGCCTCGGGGCCGACCGCTGGGTCGCCATGATCGGAGCCTGGCACCGCAGCCTGACGCAAGGCCCGGCTCGCCCGCTGGTGGTGGTGATGGTGGGCACCGCAGTGACCGTCGACGCCGTTGACATGCAGGGCAAATTTCTGGGCGGCTTGATCCTGCCCGGCCACGGCATCATGCTGCGCGCCCTGGAATCAGGCACCGCCGGCTTGCATGTACCCACCGGCAACGTCTGTGAGTTCCCCACCAACACCAGCGACGCATTAACCAGCGGCGGCACTTTTGCCATCGCCGGCGCGGTCGAACGCATGATGCAACACCTGCGCAAACACTGCGGCGTGGAACCCCGCTGCATCATGACCGGCGGTGCGGGCTGGAAAATGGCGCCCAGCATGTCGGTGCCGTTTGAACTGGTGGACAACCTGCTGTTTGACGGCTTGCTGGAGATGGCGGCGCGGCGCTTCGGCTGAAGCTCAGGGTTTTAACCAGGCTTCGGCCAGCCGCACCCAGTAGCTCGCCCCGAGTGGTAGCAGATCGTCGTTGAAGTCATAACTCGGGTTGTGCAACATACACGGGCCGCCGCCATGGCCCGGCGTTCGGTGGTCGCCGTCACCATTGCCAATAAAGACGTAACAGCCTGGCTTGGCCTGCAGCATGAAGGAAAAGTCTTCGGCACCCATGGTGGGCTCCTGCGCCAACACTTGGTCAGCGCCCACCATATCGGCCATCACCTGACGCGCGAAGTTTGCCTCCGCCGCGCTGTTGATGGTGGGCGGGTAATTGCGTTTGAATGCAAAGTCGGCCCGCAAGTTGGACGCAGCACAAAGGTGTTCGGTCATCACACGCATGCGTTGCTCGATCTGGTCCAGCACCTCAATCGAAAAAGTACGCACCGTGCCCTGCAGTTCGCAGGTATTGGGAATGACGTTGGTGGCTTCACCCGCGTGGATCATGGTGACCGAAATCACACCCGCCTCGATCGGCTTGAGGTTGCGGCTGATGATGGTCTGAAACGACTGCACCAACTGGCAGGCCACCGGCACCGGATCCAGCGCATTGTGCGGCATGGCGGCGTGACCGCCTTTGCCATGGATCGTGATCCTGAATTCGTTGCTGCTGGCCATCACCGGGCCCGGGCTGGCGGCAAACTGGCCGAACCCCAAACCCGGCCAGTTGTGCATGCCAAACACGGCGTCCATCGGAAACTTGTCGAACAGGCCGTCCCGGATCATCTCGCGCGCGCCGCCACCGCCTTCTTCGGCGGGCTGGAAGATCAGGTACACCGTGCCATCAAAGTGGCGCTGCTTGGCCATGTACTGCGCGGCAGCCAGCAACATGGCGGTGTGGCCGTCGTGGCCGCAGGCGTGCATCTTGTCCGGCTGGGTGCTGGCGTGGGCAAAGGTGTTGAGCTCCCTAATGGGCAGCGCGTCCATGTCAGCGCGCAGGCCAATGGCCCGTGTTGAGGTCCCGCTCTTGACCATGCCGACCACACCGGTGGTGCCCAGCCCCCGGTGCACCGGAATACCCCATTCGGCAAGCCTGGCTGCCACCACGTCGGCGGTCCGGAATTCCTTGAAACACAACTCGGGATGGGCGTGCAAATCACGGCGCACGGCCTCAAGACCTGGACGCTGCTCGACAATTTCAGGGATTAAAAACATGGCTTTTCCTGCGGAACTGGCTGGGTCACAATCATGCCTCAACTTGCAATGACATCATGACCGCTACGACTATATCTGTCTCGTCGCCCGGCAGCCAAATCCTGGGCGCCTGCCCCCACGACTGTCCGGACACCTGCTCGCTGCTGACCACAGTCAAGGACGGCGTCGCCATCAAGGTGCAGGGCAACCCGGCGCACCCCCACACCGACGGCGCCCTGTGCACCAAGGTGTCACGTTACACCGAGCGCAGCTACCACCCGGAGCGCATCCTGCAGCCGCTGAAACGTATCGGCCCCAAGGGTTCGGGACAGTTTGCGCCGGTGAGTTGGGACCTTGCCTTGAATGACATTGCAGGGCGCCTGGGCGCGATTGCGGCACGTGAGCCGCAAGCCATCCTGCCCTACAGTTATGCCGGCACCATGGGACTGGTACAGGGCGAGAGCATGGCGGCACGGTTTTTCAACAAGTTGGGCGCATCACATTTGGCGCGCACCATTTGCGCCGCCGCCGGCGCCGAAGGCCTGGTGCAAACGCTGGGTG
>JBEGLK010000164.1:0-5429 GCA_041183605.1 Pseudomonadota bacterium | reverse complement strand
CCTGGGCATGCAGGGCGAGGTGCTGCGCCGTTTCGAGCAACTGGTGACCCAGCCACATGGCATTGTGCTGGTGACCGGACCCACGGGCTCGGGCAAAACCACCACCTTGTACGCTGCGTTGCAGCGACTGGACTCGTCCAGCAGCAACATCATGACGGTGGAAGACCCGATTGAGTACGAACTGCCGGGTATCGGCCAGACACAGGTCAACGCCAAGATCGACCTGACCTTTGCCAAGGCCTTGCGCGCCATCCTGCGCCAGGACCCCGACGTGATCATGATTGGTGAAATCCGCGATTTCGAGACCGCGCAGATCGCTATCCAGGCCTCGCTCACCGGCCACCTGGTCTTGGCCACGCTGCACACCAACGACGCAGCCAGCGCTGTGACCCGCCTGACCGACATGGGGGTCGAGCCGTTTTTGCTGAGTTCATCGCTGCTCGGCGTGCTGGCCCAGCGCCTGGTGCGCAAACTGTGCCCACATTGCCAACTCGACAATCACCCCGTCGGTTGCCCGCAGTGCGGACACACCGGCTACAGCGGGCGCAGCGGCGTGTTCGAGTTGCTGGTCACCGACGACGCGATTCGCGCCCAGATCCACAGCCGGGCTTCGGAGGCCGACATCCGTGCCGCGGCCCTGGCGTCAGGCACGGTGCTGATGCGTGAAGACGGCGAACGGCTGGTGCAACAGGGCATCACCTCACGTGAAGAACTGCTGCGGGTCACCCGCGACTAGCGCCGGGAAGTCATTGCACCATGCCTGTTTATTCCTTTGAAGCCATCAGCGCCAGCGGCGACAATCGCAGCGGTGTGATCGAGGCCGATTCCGCCAAGGCAGCGCGCGGCATGTTGCGCGCGCAGTCACTGGTGCCGCTCAAGGTGGAGCCGGTCAGTGCCCAGGCGGACCAAGCTGGCAAGGCTGGTGCGGTCAGGACATGGCGCCAGCGCCGGGTTTTCAACGCCACGGCCTTGGCCATCTGGACGCGCCAACTGGCCGGCCTGGTGTCCTCGGGTCTGCCCCTGGAGCGGGCGCTCTCGTCGCTGTCGGACGACGCTGAAAATGCGCCAGAGCGCGAGCTGGTCGCCACTTTGCGCGCCGAGGTCAATGGCGGTGCCGCCTTTGCCAAGGCGCTGGCGCAGCACCCGCGTGAGTTCTCGGATATTTATGTTGCCGTGATCGGCGCCGGCGAACAAAGCGGCAACCTCGGGCTGGTGCTGGAGCGCTTGGCAGACGACCTGGAGGAGCAACACGCCCTCAAATCCAGGCTGATCGGCGCTGCCCTGTACCCGGCCATCGTGTCGCTGGTGGCGTTGGTCATCGTGCTGTTTCTGGTGACCTACGTGGTGCCGCAGGTGGCCAGCGTGTTTGCCGGCAGCAAACGCGCGCTGCCCCTGCTCACGGTCATCATGATCAACACCAGCGCTTTCCTGCGCGGCTACGGCTGGCTGCTGGCGCTGCTGCTGGTGGGGGGTCTCTTCGGCCTACGCCTGGCGCTGGCCCGGGACGCTTTCCGTGAAAAATTCGACGCGGCCTGGCTGAATCTGCCGATCCTGGGCAAGATGTCACGCAGCTACAACTCGGCGCGTTTTGCCAGCACCCTGGCCATGCTGGCCTCTGCGGGTGTGCCCATTCTGAAAGCACTGCAGGCGGCCGCCCAAACCCTGTCCAACCGGGCCATGCGCACCGATGCACTCGATGCCCTGGTGCTGGTGCGTGAAGGCGCACCGCTGGCCTCGGCGCTGGCGCAAAAAAAGCGCTTTCCGGGACTGCTGGCCATGTTTGCGCGCCTGGGTGAACAAACCGGCACCTTGCCGTTGATGCTGCAGCGCGCGGCCAAACAACTCAGCACCGAAGTGCAGCGCCGCGCCCTGCAGCTTGCCACCCTGCTGGAGCCATTGCTGATCGTGGCCATGGGCCTGATGGTGATGCTGATCGTGCTGGCCGTGCTGATGCCGATCATCCAGCTCAACCAACTGGTCAGGTAGGCTGCGCCAGGAGCGGCCGGCACCGACCGCTATTCAGTAAGGCGATTTAAACGATTGGTTCGTCAGTTGTGCACGGCGCAATTGCTGGCAAGTCATGGCAGGAATGACTTTCGCTTAATGTTATATTTTGATATATTTCTAAAATTTGCGGCTACAAAAAATGAGGATAGAACAGCTGGTTTTGAGTTCTGTGGATGGTGCAGGCGTCAAGCTGGCACCGTTGGCAGCCATTGCGCCGCAACTTGTCTCGATTTTTGGTTCCGTATCGTTCTTGACTGATGCCGCGTTTGTGCGGATGGTGACAGATTTGTTTCCGGACGCACAGCTGATGGGTTGCACGACTGCTGGTGAAATCAGCAATGATGGTGTGACAGAAGATACCTGCACCGTCACGGCAGTTCGTTTTTCCACCAGTCGCGTCAAATCGGTGAGTACCGCGCTGAAGGGTATGAAGGATTCCAGGGCCGCTGGCGAACGCATAGGTCACGCACTGGATCGCAATCACCTGCGTGGCGTGCTGATGCTGGCGCCCGGTGTGAAAATAAATGGCAGTGCCCTTGTCGAGGGAGTATCCTCTGTCATTGGTCAGAATGTTCCGTTGACAGGTGGTTTGGCAGGGGATGATGGCGCCTTTCATCGAACCCTGACCTGGGGTGACGAAGGTGTCTCGGACAACCATGTGACAGCCGTCGGATTTTATGGAGACACCCTCAACTTTATTAGCTCGGCTTTTGGCGGTTGGGTGGCGTTTGGACCCGAGCGCAGGATCACGAAATGCGACGGCAATGTGTTGTATGAGCTCGATGGGCGCCCGGCGCTGGATGTCTACCGCCGTTTTCTGGGCAATTACGCCAAGGATTTGCCGGCATCAGGCTTGTTATTTCCCTTTTCAACGCAAGGTGCTCAAGATGCGCCTGATGGCCTGATTCGCTCCATCTTGGGGGTGGACGAAAAATTGGGGAGCTTGACCTTGGCTGGCGAGGTTCCAATGCATGGCAACCTCCAATTGATGCGTGCGAACAAGGCACAGTTAATCCAGGGTGCCCGGACTGCTGCTGAATCGGCCAAGGATCGGCATGAAGTGCGCGAGGATGACTTGACATTCCTGATCAGTTGCGTCGGACGCAAGTTGGTCATGGGTGATCGTGTCGCCGAAGAAGTAGAGGCAGTGCGAGGTGTTTTTGACCGCAAGCCGACTGTTGCCGGGTTTTACTCTTATGGCGAGATCAGCCCATTTACAGAAGGTGGCGCCTGTCATTTGCATAACCAGACCATGACGATCGTGGCAATCGGGGAACGGTCCTCGTAATGCAATGTACTGAGATACAACTGCGCATTGCCGAAACTGTTTTTGAATCCGGCGAATGCAAGATGATCACGGATGCCAACTTGGTCATCCTTCGCGTCAATCGCGCCTTGACTGAAGTCACGGGTTTCACCGCTGAAGAAGCCATTGGTCAAACGCCGCGGTTGTTCCAGTCAAGGCAAAATGGCCCGGACTTCTTTCAAAGCATGCGGGAAGTCTTGCTCAACACCGGACACTGGGCGGGCGAAATTTTGAATTGCCGAAAGGATGGTGAAATCTATCCCTGTTGGCTACGCATCACCGCTGTGCGTGACTCTGACAGTGTGATCACACATTTCGTCGGCACGATGCAAGACGGTAGCGTGCACAAGTTTGCTGAAGACCTGATTCAAAATTTGGCTTTCTTTGATCCTTTGACAGGTCTGCCCAACCGCAGTTTGCTGGAAGATCGACTGTTACAAGCCATGAAAGCCAACGAGCGAAATCATGTGGCTGGCGCGGTTCTGTCCATTGTTCTGGAAAACTGCCAGAACTTGAATGACGACCTGGGTTATCGGGCCGGTAATCAATTGTTCGTGGAGGTCGCACGGCGTCTCGTGGCTTGTGTGAGAAAGCACGACACGGTTGCCCGTTTGGGAAGTGATGAATTCATGGTGTTGCTGGAAGGCCTCAAAGGTGACGATCAGGAGGTGGGCAAAGAAGCGGCGGCCATTGCAAAAAAAATCATCACCAACCTGCTACGGAGTTATCAAATTGGCGAAAGTGAGCATCACGTTTCAGCAAGTGTCGGTTGCGCGGTGTTTCAGGGGCAGCAGGTGTCGATTGAAGAGATCATGGAGCAAGCTGGAATCGCTGTGCGACGGGCCAAGGAACAAGGTTGCAACGGTTTCCAGTTGTTCAGCCCCAGGATGCAGACTTTCGTATCGGAGCGACGTGCGCTGAATGCCGACCTGGGCAGGGGCATTCGTCAGGGACAACTGGTGCTGTACTACCAGCCTCTTGTCGATGGTCTTGGCATGGTGGTGGGCGCCGAGGCACTCGTGCGTTGGATGCACCCGGAACGGGGTATGGTGTCGCCGGCCGAATTCATACCCTTGGCAGAAGAGACAGGTTTGATTTTGCCCCTGGGGCAGTATGTATTAGAGGCTGCCTGCAAGCAATTGGTCCTGTGGTCAGGATTCAAGGAGACGGCCGAGCTCACCCTGGCCGTGAATGTGAGTGTTCGTCAATTTGAACAGCACGATTTTGTCGAATCGGTGGTGGGTGCGCTGCAACGTACGGGTGCTCCCCCGCATTTGTTGCGGCTGGAAATTACCGAGAGCATGTTGGCATCGAATATTGAGGACATCATCGAGAGGATGAGTGCTCTCAAGGCACTGGGTATCGGCTTTTCTCTGGACGATTTTGGCACGGGTTATTCGTCACTGTCTTATCTTAGCCGTCTGCCACTCGATCTACTCAAGATTGACCGATCATTCGTCAGCAACATTGAGTTGAACGACAATGCCGTGGTCATCTGCGCAGCGACCATTGCCTTGGCCCAGAGCCTGAATCTCAAGGTCACCGCCGAGGGCGTCGAAACCGAGACCCAACTCTACTTCTTGAGCACGGTCCATCGCTGTGATTACATTCAAGGCTACCTGATCAGCAGGCCGCTACCGATTCATGAGTTTGAATCGTTTGTAAGAGGCTGACAGCGTACCAATCACATACGCGGTGACGGCCGCAGCGGACGCTGGGCTGCCCTGAGAACGGTGCTCAGCGCCCGTGCCGCTGCACCTTCTTGCGCCTTCTTGGCAAACTCGGCACGCAGGGCCTTGAGTTTTTCGCGCGGGTCTTCCTTGACCGTGTTCTGGTCCAGGCCCATCTCGGCAATGAAGCGGCTGGGCTGGGCGGCAATCATCTCGCGGCCTTTTTTGCGTTTGCGCGTCCAGCTCACCGCCAGGCTGCGTTGGGCGCGCGTGATGCCGACATACATCAGGCGGCGCTCTTCCTGCAAATGGGTGGTCAGGGTTTCGCTGGCCGCCTCCTGCGCCTGGGCGCGTTGCATGGCTGATGCTTTGCCGGTGTCGGCTTCCGGGTTGTCGCGCAGTTTGAACGGCAGCATGCCCTCGGTCACGCCGACCAGCATCACATG
>JBEGLK010000163.1:0-5171 GCA_041183605.1 Pseudomonadota bacterium | reverse complement strand
ATCTCTGGGAATCGTCGATGAAACACATCCTGTGGTTGCTACGCTGGGTCGTCAAGATCGCCATTTTTTTCACGCTGTTCGCCTTTGCCTTGAACAATCAGCAAGTCGCAACCGTGCATTTTTTCTTTGGTAATTTCTGGCTCGCTCCCATGGTGCTGGTGGTGTTGGGCGCCTTTACCATCGGTGTGGTAGTCGGCGTTTTGGGCATGGCCCCATGGTGGTGGCGTCATCGCCAGACCCAGCAGAAGCCCGCCCAGACCTCGGCTGCCGCTGAACCCGTCACTCCTCCTGTTTACGCCGATGGAATTTGACCTGAGCTGGGTCTTGCTGGGCCTGCCGCTGGCCTTTGTGCTGGGTTGGCTGGCATCACGTCTGGACCTGCGCCAGATCAGGCTGGAAAACCGCCAGGCACCCAAGGCCTATTTCAAGGGGCTCAATTTTTTGCTCAATGAGCAGCAGGATCAGGCCATTGACGCCTTTATCGAGGCCGTCCAAAACGACCCTGACACCTCCGAGTTGCACTTTGCCCTGGGCAACCTGTTTCGCCGGCGCGGCGAGTATGAACGGGCCGTGCGCGTCCATCAACACCTGCTGTCGCGCGCCGACATCAGCCAGGCCGACAGGCACCGGGCGCAACACGCGCTGGCGCTGGACTACCTCAAGGCCGGTTTGCTGGACCATGCCGAAACCGCCCTGCTCAAGCTCGAGGGCACCGCATTTGAAGCCCAGGCCCGACTTGCCCTGCTGGCCAATTACGAACGTAGCCGTGACTGGCCACAGGCTGCTGCCATGGCAGAAAAGCTCGAACATGCGGCACAAGGCAGCTTCACGCCGCGGCTGGCACACTACCTGTGCGAGCAGGCCACCGCGCTGGTGTCACAGGGTCAAACTGAAGCCGCCGGTGAGCTGTTGCAGCGCGCCATTGAAAAAGCCCCCGAAGCGGTACGCGCACGTCTTGATCTGGCCCAGTTGCAAGCCCAACTGGGTCAAGACATGCAGGCCTGGGAGACCCTGATGCACGCGCTTGACTGCACCACGACCGCCATTCCCCTGCTGGCACGCCCTCTGGCCGAACTGGCGCTGCGCAGTGGCAACTCCGCTGCCACCCTGGCCAGGCTCCAACAACTTTATGCCGAGCAGGCTTCGCTGGACTTGCTGGAGGCCATCGTGACCCTATGCAACGCAGACCCGGCCATCCAAACGAGCGCCCGCGACTGGTATGCCCATCATCTGGAAAAAGAGCCGTCACTGGTGGCCGCAACGCGATGGATCGCCGGCGAAAAGCTGGAACACGAACAGTTTCATCCCCAGGTACAACGCGCCCTGGACCATGCCACCAAGCCCCTGCTACGTTATCGCTGTGCGGCCTGCGGCTTTGAGGCCTCGCAACATTTCTGGCAATGTCCTGGTTGCCAGACCTGGGACAGTTATCCCGCGCGGCGGGTGGAAGAGTTATGACCATTTCAAAAGAACACTTGAGTCAGGCCCGCGTGCTGGTCGTGGGCGATGTGATGCTGGACCGCTACTGGTACGGCGCGGTGGACCGCATCAGCCCGGAAGCCCCGGTGCCGGTGGTGCGCGTGACGCGCGAGGAAGAACGCAACGGCGGTGCTGCCAACGTCGCCTACAACGTGGTGACCCTCGGTGGTCAGGCTTCGCTGCTCACCGTGGTGGGTGAGGACGAAGCCAGTCACAAGTTGGAGGCGCTGGTGGCCGGCACCGGCATCCAGACCTATTTTGGCCGCGATGCGGAACTCAAGACCACGGTCAAATTGCGTGTCATCGGCCGCCAGCAACAGTTGTTGCGGCTGGACTTCGAAAACACCCCAAAAAACGAGGTGCTGGCAACCCAGACCGCCACCTTCATGGAACTCCTGCCGAGCCACCAGGCCGTGCTGTTTTCGGACTACGGCAAGGGTGGCCTGGCACATGTGAGCGACATGATTGCACGTGCCGTCGAGGCCGGAAAGCCCATCCTGATCGACCCCAAGGGTTCGGACTATTCGCGTTACCAGCAGGCCACTGTGATCACCCCCAACCGGGTCGAGTTGCAACAGGTCATTGGCAGCTGGCAAGACGAGGCCGACCTGCAAACCAAAGTGCAAAACCTGCGTCAGCAACTCGGACTCCAGGCGATCCTGCTGACACGCAGCGAAGAAGGAATGACGCTGTTCGACGCGCAGGGCCGCGCCGATGTCAAGGCACAGGCGCGCGAAGTGTTTGATGTCACCGGCGCCGGCGACACGGTGATTGCCACCCTGGCCACCCTGGTGGCTGCGGGCATGGGCTTGCGTGAGGCCATGCCCTGGGCCAATCGGGCCGGTGGCCTGGTGGTGGGCAAGTTTGGCACTGCCACCGTTTCTTATGAGGAGTTGTTTGCATGACCCGTGTTGTTGTCACCGGTGCCGCCGGTTTTATTGGTTCCAACCTGATCAAAGGCCTCAACGCGCGGGGTCTGACCGACATCATTGCGGTGGATGACCTGACCCAGGGCGACAAATTCCGCAATCTGGTCGATCTGAAAATTGCCGACTACGTGGACGCCGCCGATTTTTACAGTGCCTTTGCCGCCGATGCCTACGGCAAGGTGGAGGCTGTTTTTCATGAAGGTGCCTGCAGCGACACCATGGAAAGCAACGGCCAGTACATGATGCAAAACAACTACACCACTTCGGTGCAGTTGTACCAAACCTGCCAGAAACGCAGCGCCCGCCTGCTCTACGCCTCCAGCGCGGCCACCTATGGCGGCTCGGACACTTTCCGCGAAGAACCCGCTTTTGAGCAGCCGCTCAATGTCTACGGCTACTCCAAATTGCTGTTCGACCAGCGCATGCGCCGTGAATGTGGAGCCGCATTTGAAAAGGCACTGGCCGGGCTCACGCGCCAGGTGGTTGGCTTTCGCTACTTCAATGTGTACGGCCCACGCGAGCAGCACAAGGCCCGCATGGCCAGTGTTGCGTTCCACCAGTTCAACCAATTCAAGGCCGAGGGCAAAGTCAAGCTGTTTGGCGACTACGGCGGTTATGCCGCAGGTGCGCAAATGCGCGACTTTGTTTTTGTTGACGATGTGGTCGCGGTCAACCTGTGGTTTTTTGACCACCCTGAAATCTCCGGCATTTTCAACCTCGGCAGTGGCCGTGCCCAGCCTTTCAACGACGTGGCCAGCGCGGTGGTCAACACGCTGCGCCAAAACCAGGGACAGTCACCTTTGACCCTGGAACAACTGGGTCGTGAAGGTCTGCTCGAATACATCCCGTTTCCCGATGCGCTGCGTGGCAAATACCAGTGTTACACCCAAGCCGACCTGACTTCGCTGCGCGCCACCGGTTGCGATCATGTTTTTGCGGATGTACAAACGGGAGTCGCCAAGTATGTGCAGTGGCTGGCACAGCAAGGCTAGGTTAAAACAACATTCAAGGAGAGTGCCATGTTCAAGAAATTTCTGACGCTGATCGCCTTTTTTATCGCGCTGTCGTGTCATGCGGCGCTCGACATCAACAAGGCCTCCGAGGCCGAACTCGACAGTATCAAGGGCGTCGGCCCGGGCACTTCCAGCAAGATCCTCGCCGAGCGCAAGAAATCAGCCTTCAAGGACTGGAACGACTTCATCGCCCGCGTGCAAGGTATCGGCGAAGTCAAGGCGGCCAGGTTTTCTGCCGAAGGCGTCACGGTCAATGGCGCCAGCTTCAAGGCAGCGCCAGCAGCCAAAAAATAAGCCGGGGTTTGCGCATGGCGTCTGTATTGGCAATTTGTATTGGCGCCTGCCTGGGCGCCCTGGCGCGCTGGGGTCTGGGCCTGTGGTTGAACCCCGGCGCACTCCTTCCCATGGGAACACTGGCCGCCAATTTGATTGGTGGCTATCTGGTTGGGCTGGCGGTGGCCATGTTTCAGGCGCTGCCGCACATCGACCCGGTCTGGCGCCTGGCAATCATCACGGGGTTTCTGGGTGCGCTCACCACCTTTTCCAGCTTTTCAGCCGAGGTGGTCGGCATGCTGGGACAAGGACGCTACCTGCTTGGCCTGGGCACCACGGCCTTGCATCTTTTTGGCTCGCTGCTGCTAACCGTGGCGGGCATCCGGACAGCAGAATTCCTCATCAAGGCGTCAGCCTGACCCACTAGGAGCCTGGGCAGCAGAGCGTTCTGCTGCGTGTTCCCCGCACTGCTGGCTCCTCCTTTGACCTGCGCAGAACACGCTGCCGCCCAGACTCCTAGCCGCCGCCGCGCTGCATATAGAGGTCAAAACGTTTCATGAAGGCATAACGCTGCTGATCGGTCAGTCCACCAAAGCGAAAGCTCACCTTGAGCACCGGGATGCTGATGAGCCCGATCACGCGCGGCGGAGCCACCTGCCATTTCAGTCCCAAGGCACCGTCACCGATACGCACACCGGCAGCTCCCTTCTGCAACTTCCAGTGGTGATCACCAATCGCCTGGGGCAGCCACATCAACCACTCGGCCTCGGTGCAACCCATTTCGCGCTCAAAGCGCTCCTCATAAAAATCCTGCATGCGTCGATGGGCCTCAGCCGCCAGCTATGGGCGGCCAGATGGCAAGCACATCACCTTCAGCCAGCGTGCGAGTGGCACGCAATTCGGGGGCAATGTAACTGCCATTGACCAGCACCAGATGCACCAGTTTGCCGGGCAGGCGGTACTGCTCCACCAATTGACCGATCGTGGTTTCAGGGGCAATGTCCAGCTCAACAATATTGGTGTATTTGGACTCGGGTGGCAGGTAGTCGGTCAGCGACGCGAAAAGTTTCAGGACGATCTTCATGCCTCAAACTTTAACGCCTGCGCGTATCCGCTGCACCCGACCACTCGCCTTGTCCTTGCGCCGCAGCCAGGTAGGCTTCCATCAGCCGGGTCGGATCCTGTTTCAGGGTGTTGGCCCAGTCACCGAGCTTGATCTGGCCTTCGACCAAACCACGCATCACACCCACATGTTCGGTCCAGCCCACGCTGTTGCAGCCCACCAGCACGTCGTCCTTGAACTGCAGGCTCAAGTGACGCCCGGCCGCCTTGTCGGTGAGTTCCACATGGTCACCACCTGGCACACCTTGCCAGTCGCCAAAACTGGCTGAGATCAGCCCCAGCGTGTCGAGCACGTTGATTTGTGTCACGCCTTTGAGTTTGGCCTGGGGTGCCTGCCCGCGCACAAATACCACCA
>JBEGLK010000162.1:0-8405 GCA_041183605.1 Pseudomonadota bacterium | reverse complement strand
GTCAATGCGCGCCGCATTGGTGGTGCTCGGGTGCGACGGCGGCGTGAGCGTCAGGATGACCGAACTGCCACGCGCCGGTGTTGACATCACCTCGATGTGCGCGCCAATGCGCTGTGCACGCTCGGTCATGATACGCAAACCCACATGGGTTTCATCAAATTCATCGGAATCCGGGTTAAAGCCAATGCCGTCGTCGCGCACCTCAAAACGCCAGGTGGGTTGTTGCTGCACGTCCAGCCAGGATCTGGACATCCGGTGCCAGGGGCAAGCCTTGTCCCTGCATCGTCAAGGTGGTCTTGATGCCGCTTTGATGCTCAAATTTTTGCAGCGTGGTGGCCAGCGCGGGTTCAATGTCCTCGGCGTTGGCGCGGGTTCGGAAGTGCAGCAGCAGTTCGCGCACATCGCCATAACTTTCGCGCACGCCCGCATCGATTTCTTCGAGGATTTTGGTGATCTCGGTGTCGTTGCGGGTCTTGATGGCTTCACGCATCAATTGCACCTGGATTTTCAGGAAAGCCAGTGACTGGGCGATCGAATCATGCAATTCACGCGCCAGCAGATGGCGCTCCTGCGATACCGCAGCTTCTTTTTCCAATGCATTCAGTCGCAGGTTTTCCATGCCGCTGGCGAGGTGACTGCTCAGTGCTTCCAGCAGCGAGCGTTCGGCCGGAGTGGTGTCAATGCGGGCGTGGTAAAACAAGTCGACCTCGCCCATCAGATGCTGGTGCAGTCGAACCGGAAGCGTGATGACGGTCTCGAATCCGGCTTTGAGGCAATGTTTCAGTGGCGCGCTGGAGTCATCCCGGATCGGAATGATGCGGAAGTCAGAATCGAGCGTGGCAGAACCGCAGTGGCAATCGCCGGTGTAAATACATTGCTCGTCGTCGATCATTCCAGCAGGCAGGCCGTGGGCGGCGAGCATCAGATGACGTTGCCCCCCCTGGTTGGACCAGCGCAGCGCAACACCGTCAGCGTGAGAAATTTTGGCCAGACTCTTGGTGAAATCCTGCGCGAGTGCATCCAGTGAAGTCGCCTTGGAGACCAGTGCCGTGACCTCGTACAAGCTCTCGAGCCGGTCCGATTTTTCCTTGAGCAGGACGGTTTTTTCTGCCACCTTGGCTTCCAGGTTTTTGTACATGGATTGCAGGTGCTCGGCCATGCCGTTGAACCCATCGGCCAGTGTGCCAAATTCATCGCTGGAGACACACTCCACCCGGGCTTCAAAATCACCCTCCTGAATGTTTTCAATGGCCTGTTTCAGTTGTCCGACCGGCTCCAGCACAAACAGGTAACCAGAATAAAGCAGTACCGTGGCCGCCACGATCACCGTGGCCAACATGCTGATTTGGAGCAAGTGCAGCAGCGCGGTCCATTGGGCAATATGGACCTCGATGCTGTTGACGAAGGCATCAATATGGGATGCAAATGTGACGGTGTCGGCCCGCAGGTCGGCAAAGCTGGTCTGGCTGGCCTTGATCCAGCGTCCCTGGTAGGCGGCCCAGTCGTTTTCCACCACGGCATAACGCTGGTTGGTGTCAGTGTCCCATGGCACAAATAGCGGCCGCTCCGGATCACCTTGCCGCAAAAGGGCCAGGCTGCGGTTGAATTCGTCGATCTGCCCGGGCAGTTGGCTGGTTTCGCTGGTGCCAATCGAAAGTGCCATGCGGTAGGACTGCATGCGCATGCGCCCGGCTTCATTGACTGCCGCGGCGCCGCCGTCCAATTGCCAGGAGACCCACAAGGTGGCAACCGTGGCCATGAAGATCAGCAACAAAAACGGCGTTCCCACCATCAGCAGTTTGGTGCCCAGGTTCCAATGTCGTTGAATCATGATGAGCTTAGCCGTCCTTGCCATCGAGGCGGGTTTGTATCAGCCAGGGCATATAGACCCACAGGTAGATTAAAAATGCTGTGCTCCATGCAGCCGCCGCCAGTATCAGAGCCGCCATGAAGAACGAAGGTGTCAGCAGTGGCGCCAGCACACGCATCAAGGCGGCCACCATCACCAACACATAGGCGCTCACTTCAAGGCGAGATACAGCCAGTGGACGGCCGGTGTGACCGCGTGCCGTGCGCGTCACCATGCCGATGATCAAGCCTCCCGTGGCGCCGACAGCCAGGGCGTGTAAACCGGCAGACGCCGGCACCCAGCCCATTTGCGCCAGTGCCAGCAGCAACAGGCCCAGGGCAATCCAGGCATAGGCCACATGCAGGATCCACAAGATAGGTTTATGACGGGTCCGCAGTGGCTGCCAATTCCAAAGTCGCATGGCGTGCAGCGTGGCGGCAGCCACCAGGACCAGAAACCCCCAGATGCTCACTGGCACAAACACCCATAACAACAAGCCCAAAGAGGTTAGCCCCAGCGTCAGTTTCTCCTGAGTGGACGAACTCTGGATGCGCAAGCCAGGCGTGGCGCTCATGGTGAAGGCGGGCACCACGCGCCCGGCAATCACACTTTCGATCATGATGATCAGGCCCAGCGCGGCATGCAGCGGGGTCATGACCGAAACCTCAAGCACACCCAGGCTACCCAGGTGAAAGACCAGATTGGCCGTTGCGAGCAGGGCCAGGATCAGCGCCAATGGCAGGTTCCGGTAGTTCTTGGCACGCAGCAACAGGCGTGCAAGGATGATTGCGATCAAGGGTAACAAGGTCAGATCCAACACGGCATAAAGCAGCGAGGGACCGGTCAGGGCGGAGATCCGTGCGCTGAGCCAGAGCAGGACCAAGGCGCCCAGAGGGGCGCCGCGCGGGGTGGCTAATCCTGTCCAGTTTTTGCCCGCCGTCAGCAAAAAACCTATGATGATGGCCACGGCAAAACCAAACAGCATTTCATGTACGTGCCACAGCAGCGCGGGAACCGCCGGATTAAAGGGGATGCCGCCCATGAACATGGCGACCCACAGCGGGATTCCCAGCGCCGCCATCAGGGTGCCGCCCAGATAAAACGGCCGGAAACCCAGGCGCAGAATCGGCCAGCCAGCCGGCTTATGCGCAGCAGCCTTGACCTCGGAAAAAATGGGGAGGGAAACGGATTCCATGTGTTAAGTTGGCAGCAGGTTCAAAGTTTGCCATTAGACGGCAAGCAGAAGCAAGTGACCTTAACACAGGCCAAGAAAACAAGGCCCTTGACGCGGTCAATGGCCAGGATATCAATCGGTCAGGCTTGGCGCTCGAAAATGGCAGCGATGCCTTGACCACCACCAATACACATGGTCACAAGCGCAAAATGGCAGCGATGCCTTGACCACCACCAATACACATGGTCACAAGCGCATAACGCCCACCAATACGCTCCAGCTCGTAAAGCGCCTTGACTGTGATCACGGCACCCGTGGCACCAATCGGATGGCCCAGTGAAATACCAGAGCCATTGGGGTTGACCTTGGCCGGATCCAAGCCGAGGTCGCGACTGACCGCGCAGGCCTGCGCTGCAAAGGCTTCGTTGGCTTCGATCACGTCGAGGTCACTGATTGTCAGGCCCGCTTTTTTCAGGGCCAGTTGCGTGGCGGGCACCGGGCCGATGCCCATGTATTTCGGATCCACGCCGGCATGTGCATAGGCCACCAAGCGGGCCAATGGTTTCAGGCCGCGGGCCTTGGCAACACCAGCTTCCATCATCACCACCGCGGCCGCGGCATCGTTGATGCCTGACGCATTGCCAGCTGTGACGGTGCCGTTTTCCTTGATGAACACGGGCTTGAGTTTGGCCAGGTCGGCCACGGAGCAGTTGGGGCGGTAGTGCTCGTCGGTGTCGAACACCACGTCACCCTTGCGGCCCTTGATGGTCACAGGCATGATCTGGCTCTTGAAATAGCCGCCTTCAACCGCGCGTTGGGCGCGGTTGTGGCTTTCCACCGCCAGGGCGTCCTGGTCTTCACGTGTGATGCCCCATTTGGCTGCAATGTTTTCTGCGGTGACACCCATGTGGATGGTGTGGAAAGGGTCGTGCAGGGCCCCAACCACCATGTCAACCATTTTGGTATCACCCATGCGTGCACCCCAGCGCATGTTCAGGCTGGCGTAGGGCGCACGGCTCATGGATTCGGCTCCGCCGCCGATGGCGATGTCGGCATCACCGAGCAGGATGCTCTGGCTGGCTGACACAATGGCCTGCAGGCCCGAGCCGCACAGGCGGTTCACGTTGAAGGCCGGCACACCTTCGGCGCATCCACCGTTGATGGCTGCCACACGCGACAAATACATGTCCTTGGGTTCGGTGTTGACCACATGGCCAAACACCACATGGCCGACTTCGTCACCCTTGACCTCGGCACGCTTCAGCACTTCGCGAACAATTTGGCCAGCCAGTTCAGTTGGCGCCACGTCTTTCAGGCTGCCACCATAGGCACCAATGGCAGAACGGGCAGCACTCACAATCACAACTTCACGGATCATTCAATGTCTCCTCGGGTTAATCAATCATTACCAACGTATGTTAGCTTAGCCTCGATTTCTGACAGCCAACGGACGTGGGCAACAGTGACTGGGTCAAATGCTGTCGCGCACATCGGCGACCGCTTGTTGGCCGAAGTCAGGACGGTTCAGCCAGGACAAAACAAGTTTGGCCGCAGTGCTTGACGAGCTGAGCTGGCCCGCGGACTTAAGCTGTGCAAAATTGGCCCGATCCGGAAAACTGTCGGCATCGGCGCTGCGAAGCTGCTCTTGCATATCGGTGTCGATAACGCCAGGTGCCAGCGAGCAAACCTTGGCGCCGTTGGCCAAGCGTGCTTCATCCAGCGCCAGACAGCGCGTGAAATGGTCCATGCCGGCCTTGGCTGCGCAGTAAGCGGCCTGGGATGCCATCGGGCGGCGGCCCAAGCCCGACGAAATATTCAACACCTTGCGTGGCATTGGCCAGCTCGCGGTGGCGTTCAGGAACGTGGCAGTCAACAGCATCGGCGCTTCCAGTCCTACCCGCAGCGCCCGGGCCAGTTCTGCAGGATCGGAAGCGCTCAAGGGAGCAAGTGTGGGGATCACGCCGGCGTTGTTGATCAGGGTGACGCTTTGAAATTGTTCAGGGCGCAGGCCATTGAGCCAAACCTTGAGGCGTCCGGCAGCATGTTCGGACTGGCACAGGTCCAGTGACCACTGTTCCAGCGTGCAAGCTTGTCGCGCTGCGACTTGATCCAGCGACGGCTCGGGACGACGCGAGATGCACAACAAGTGATGGTCATTGGCCAGCAGTTGCCGGGCCATGGCCAGGCCCATGCCGCGGGAGGCACCCGTGAGAATGAATAAGTGCGTCGTCATGTTTTATGGGTTGAATTGATCGAAGTCAAATTTTCTCTGATCAGGATGGCTATCATGAATTCCAACCAAAGTGGTTGTATGACTAGGAGAAGAAAAATGCAAGTTCAAATTCACACCGATAACCACATTGAAGGCACCGAAGCCATGGGCAAATGGGTCAGTAGTGCCGTCACCGATGCACTGGCGCGATTCAGTGGCCAGATTTCCCGAGTTGAAGTTCATTTAAGTGATGAAAATGGGGGCAAAAAAACGAGTCCTGAAAACAAGCAGTGCATGCTCGAAGCCCGTCTGGAGGGGCACCCGCCACTGGCTGTCAAGCACCACGCGGCCAACCTGAACCAGGCACTTGACGGTGCGACTGACAAGCTGCTGCGCCTGATTGACAGCACCTTGGGGCGCACGGCACGGGCCTGACATTCAAATTGCGCTTAAAACGGCGGTTCGCTTGAAAATACCATGGCTTGACCACTGACCGGATGCGCCAGTTCAAGCCGGGTGGCGTGCAGCAACAGGCGCCCGGCCTTGGCCAGGCTGGCCTGGGTTCCGTACAAGGCATCGCCGACGATGGCATGTTGCAAGGCTTGCAGGTGCACACGCAACTGGTGGGAGCGGCCGGTGACCGGCTCAAGCTCCACACGTGTTGTCTGCTCGGTCGGGTTGTGCTGGAGCACGCGCCAGTGGGTGATGCTGGGTTTGCCTTGCGGATCAATGATGCGCCGCGGCCGATTCGGCCAGTCTTGCAGGATCGGCAAATCAATGACACCCCAAGCCGCGGCCGGAGGCGCCAGCAAGCCGTCCACCACCGCTACATAACGCTTGTGAATCTGCCGGCTGGCAAAAGCGTCGTTCATGCTGCGTTGTGCGCTTGCGCCGCGTGCCATGACCAGCAGGCCCGAAGTCGCCATGTCCAGCCGATGCACCACGCGGGCATCTTCATAAACCTGTTGCACCCGCCCGCTCAGGCAGTCCTGTTTGTCTTCGCCCTTGCCGGGCACACATAACAAGCCGGCTGGTTTGTCCAGCACCAGCAGGGCCTCGTCCGCGTAAAGAATACTGAATTCAGGCAAGGAGGCGCGACACCGCAGGTTTAACGGGGCGCGTTTTTAAGCTTGCCACGCACCGGCACCACTGTGGTGATTGTCGGACGCACCGCATCGGCTGACACCGGTTTTGGCGGAGAGGTGTCCTTTTTGGGCTTCTTGACCATTTTGTTGTTGTTCTGTTGACCTTTTGCCATGATGTGCTCCGGAGGTGGGTGCTTGTGTGTCGAAATGACCTGTGGGCGCTTGCATTATCGACTGGCTTGACCTTCGCGCAGTTGGCTCACATCGGATTCGCTCACTGCGGAGGCGCGATTGCCCCATGACTGGCGGATATAAGTGAGCACCAGCGCGATGTCGGCATCGGTGAGTGTGAGTATGAAGGGCGGCATGCCATAGGGTTGGGGCCGAGCTTGGGTGACAGGTGCAAAGCCGCCGTGCAAGACCGTTTGAATCAGGTTGGCGCTGTTAGCCCCAAGCACAGCCCGGCTGTGTGCCAGGGCAGGGTAAGCGCCAGCCACACCCTCACCTTGCGCGCCGTGGCATGACGCGCAGTGCTTCGTGTAAAGGCTGCCGGCCTGGGACAAGGCGGCAGCGGGCAATTTGGAGACAGCTGGGGCAGCAATACCGATGGCGGCATCGGCCTTGGTGACGTTTTGGTTCTGCGTCAGAGACTGCAGGAACACACCCATGGCCTTGACGTCGGCATCGTTCAGGTACTGGGTGCCACTTTTTACCACCAGGGCCATGGGGCCGCTGACCGTAGCCCGGGCAGAGTGACCGGTCTTGAGCAATTGCAGGGTGTCAGCCAGGTACCCAGGCTCCACACCGGCTTCGCGGCTGCTCAAGAGCGAAGGCGCCAGCCAGTTTTGCACCGGCATCAGCCCACCGCTGAGCGCATGGGTTGACTGCAGCGCGCCCATCCGGTTGCGTGGTGTGTGGCATTCACCGCAATGCCCCACGGCGTTGACAAGATATGCACCGCGGTTCCAGTCGGCAGATTGTTTTGTGTCGGCCTGAAAATCCCTGGGCGTGAAAAAGAGTGTGCGCCAAGTGAACAGCGCAGCTTGTGTGCCGAATGGCCAACGCATTTGATGATCATGGTTGGGCTGATGTGTCGGCGCCAAAGTTTGCAGGTAGGAAAAAATGGCATCGGTATCGGAGCGGGTGACTGCGGTGTAGCTGGTGTAGGGAAAAGCCGGGTTCAACAGGCGTCCATCCCTGGACCTGCCGCGGTGCATGGCTTGCCAGAAATCATCGCTGTTCCAGTTGCCCAGACCGGTCACCTTGTCGGGCGTCAAGTTGGTGGAATAAACAGTACCAAAAGGCGTCTCGACGGGGCGTTGCCCCGCAAAGGGTATCCCTCCCGCTGCGGTGTGGCAATGTTCGCAGTTGCCGATTCGGGTCAGATATTCACCTTGAGCCACCTGCGCCGATGGCACGGGGCGTGGTTTGTCGGGCGTCGGCGCCTGTATGTCAGCGCTGCCGCATCGCATCACTTGGAGGCCGGCAGGCCATGGGGGCAGGGTGGCCAGAGCTTGGTAATTGGCGGGCACTGGCTGGGCGGCCAGCCAGTGGGTGACTGCTGTCACATCCTCGTTGCTCAAGCGCTTGGCAATGTGGCCCATGCAGTCGGGTGCCTGGGCGCGACGCTGGCCGGTGCGCCAGCCGCCCAATTGGGCGTTCAGGTAATCCCGCGGCAAGCCCAGCAAGCCGGGTACATGGTGCGCTGCCCCGGTGAGCATGGTCGAAGAGGATGCGCAGCGCCTGGTGCGGGCCCGGCAGCTGTTCGAGCGGCCTTGGTGGCAACGCTGGCGCGGGCCTGCCCTGTTCTGGCAGTTGCCTGCACCGTTGTCGCAGGACCTGATCTGGGCCAATATGGTGCTGCACACCCAGATTCTGCTCGTCCTTGCCAAACAGGGTTCGGTACACCGAAAGCTTGTCCATGAAGGCTCGAAGGTCGGCTTCGTCTACAGCGTGGTAGTGGTCGTTACCGATGCCCTGCTTGTTATCGGTGAAGTGCTTTTCAATGACCACCGCACCAAACAGTGCGGCCATTTCGACAGCCGGTATGGTGCCGTCGTCTTCAGGACGAACGTGGTCGCTGTA
>JBEGLK010000161.1:0-5186 GCA_041183605.1 Pseudomonadota bacterium | reverse complement strand
GCCTATGAGGGTGATGCCAAATGGCGCGAGTACGAGGGCGGCGTGACCGACTGGCTGACGCAAAGCAAGCGCGCCAACGAGATTGCCAAAAGCAAGGGTCAAAAAGGATCGCAGCCGTTTCACTACGAACGCGAGCCGTCCGTTAAATCACAGCCACAGGCGGCTGCCCCTGCCGCTTCGACGCCAGCACCGGCGCCCGCCTCTCCAACCGCCAAAACCCGCAAGCTCAGTTTCAAGGAACAACGTGAACTTGACGCCTTGCCCGACCTGATTGCGGCGCTGGAGGCTGAGCAGAAGGAAATTGCCGATTTGCTGGCCGATGGCAGCCTGTACGCAATTGACAATGCCCGCGCCTTGAAACTGGCCACCCGCAGTGCCCAGATTGACGAGGAACTGATGACCGCGCTGGAGCGTTGGGAGTTGCTGGGGTCTCCAGCGTGATGACAAACACGATATTGCCCGCGAGCCCGGTGGGTTCATGCGTTATCGGTTAAATTGACAAGCATGTTTTTGAAATCCCAAGGCCTGAGCGCCCGCCCCCCTCTTTTTTCCAGCACCGAATTCCGCACGGCGCTGGGCATGTTCGCCACCGGCGTCACGATCGTCACTGCGCGTGCGCCTGGTGGTCATCTGGTGGGCCTGACCGCCAACTCGTTCAACTCGGTGTCATTGACGCCCCCGCTGGTGTTGTGGAGCCTGTCACAGGCGGCGACCTCGATGGAGGCCTTTCGCAAAGGTTCGCATTACGCGATCAATATCCTCGCGGCCGACCAGCAGGCGCTGGCGCTGCGTTTTGCCACGCGTGGCGTGGACCGTTTTGCCGACGTGGAGTTTGTCGAAGGTGCTTGCGGCGCCCCTTTGCTGGCCGGTGCGGTGGCCACTTTTGAATGTTTCAACCGCAGCCGTTACGCCGAAGGTGACCACGTGATTTTTGTCGGCGAGGTGGAGCACTGTGAGCACCGCGAGGGCATCTCGCCACTGCTGTATCACGGCGGCAAGTTCTACACCGAACATCCCTTGTGACTTGTTGGCCTGATGTGACTTAGCGCAAATGCGCGTGAAGCCGCGGCGTTTAGACTTTGGGTCAAAAACTTCACCCGAGGCACGTCATGACCGAACCCGTTGCTGAACGCATTCTGATTGTTTATGCCACCACCGATGGCCATACCGGGCGCATTTGTGACCGGCTTAAACAGGTGATGGAAAGTTTGGGGCGCCAGGTGACGGTGTGCCTGCTGGCTGAAGCTGGGGCCTTGGATCTGCAGGGTTTTGACCGGGTGGTGATAGGTGCCAGCATCCGGTATGGTCACCATCAACCCATCGTTGCCGAGTTCATTGCGCGGCATCAGGCGTTGCTGGAGAGCCGTCCCAGTGCCTTCTTCTCAGTCAATATCGTGGCGCGCAAGCCCAACAAAAACACGCCCGAGACCAATCCCTATTGCCGCAAGTTTCTCAGGAGCATGAGCTGGCAGCCGCGCCTGAGCGCGGTGTTTGCGGGCAAGCTGGAGTACCCCAGGTATGGTTTTGTGGATCGCCAGATGATCCGGCTGATCATGCTGATCACCAAAGGCCCGACCGACCCGAAGGCGGTGGTGGAGTTCACCGACTGGGCCAAGGTCGAGACTTTTGGTCGTGAGGTCTGCGAGATTACTGCTTGACCGCTTCGATCTGGATCAGCAGGCGCACGTTCTTCGGAAAACCCCAGTCGATGCCGTAGTTCACGCCAAACTGAGTGCGGTCGATGGTGGCTTCGAAATCGCCGCCGCACACCTCGCGCTTGAGCATCGGGTTGTCGTAGCAGTTGAAGTTGACCGCCTTGAGTGTGACCGGCTGGGTTTTGCCGAGGAGGGTCAGGTCGCCAGCAACATCAGCCAGCTTGTCGCCCGTGAAGTTGAATTTGCTCGACACAAAAGTGATCTTGGGGTACTTGGCGGCGTCCAGCAGCTCGGCACTTTGCAGGTGCTCGTTGAAGGCGCCAAAGCCGGTGTTGATTGACTTGGTGTCGATCGCGATCTCGACCTTGCCGGTCTTGGCGGCGCGGTCAAATTCAACCTTGCCTTCCTTCTTGTCAAAACGGCCGCGGTTGGTCGAGGTGCCGAAGTGGCCGATCTCAAAACTCGCGTAGGTGTGAGCCGGGTCGATGGCGTAGTTGGACGCCTGGGCTTGGGAAGTGACCGCGAGCAAAGTCAGGGCGGCGGCGGAAATGAGTGAATAACGCATGAAAACTCCAAAGGAAGGTTAAGAAAAAAAGTTGTGAAAAATTCAATCAGGGCAGCTTGGGCAAACCGCTCAGTGCCAGCTTGAAGCGAACCTGAACGTCATCGGCCACCATCGAGGTGTCGGCCCAGTCGCCTTCGCCGATCTTGAATGCCAGCCGTTTGATTGGCAGCACACCGGTGGCCGTGGTCGTGGCGCCGGCTTGTGTCATGGCCAGCGGGACCGTGACATCGCGGCTTTGGCCCTTGATGGCGAGTTTTCCGGCGATTTCATATTTGCCGCCACCAAGCGCCTTGAAGGCCGACGAGGTGAACTGGGCTTGCGGGAATTTGGTCGTGTTGAACCAGGTGGCCTTGGGCAGCTCTGAGTCCATTTCAGGGGCACCCAGCGTGGCGCTGGCGATGTCCACGGTGAAAGAGACCTTGCTGGTCGCCAATTTGGCGGCATCAAAATTGATCTGGGCATCAAACTTCTTGAAATGCCCTTGTACCGGCACACCCATTTGTTTGATTTCAAAAGCAATGTCGCTTTGGGTCGGCAACAGTTTCTGCTGCGCGGTGGCGGGCAGGACGACAGCGGCCAGGGTGGCGCTCAGGAGGGCGGGAATGAAGTGTGTGTATGTCATGAACAGGACTGAAAAAATAGGGGTTCAGGCGTATTGGGGCAACATGCGTGTCAGCAAGCCATCACGGTCCACCCACTGGTGTTTGACGGCAGCTGCGATGTGCAGGCCGGCCAGTGCCACGAGGGTCAGGGCCGAGAATTCGTGCCAGGGTTTGACCATTTCGGCCAGTTCCTTGTTGGCGTGCAGCAAATCCGGCAGTGGCAGCTGGCCGAACAGCACAATCGGAAATCCGGCTGCCGAGCTGTAGGCCCAGCCCACCAGCGGTACGACAAAAAACAGCGCGTACATCACGTGGTGGGTGGCATGGTAGGCGCGGGTTTGCCAGCTTGGCATGGCCTGTTCGATGGTGGCGGGCAGTGCCGGCGGCTGGTGCGTGACTCGCCACAGCAGGCGCAGCAGGGTCAGCGCCAAAAAGCTGATGCCAGCCCATTTGTGCCAGTTGTAGAGCTTCAGGCGCAGGGGTGAGAACGGCAGGTCGGTCATGTAGATACCCACCACAAACATGGTCAGGATCACCAGCGCCAGCAGCCAGTGCAGTGCGATGGCGACCGCGCTGTAGCGCTTGGGCTGCTGCTTGGGGTTGGAAAGGGCTGAGGTCAAAAGTTTCTCCAGAAGTGGGGACGATCAGGGTCTTGCCTGACGCGATGACCGGCAGTCTAAATTTCAGATGATCCAAATGACTTCAATTTGATTGTCGTTTGAATTCAATATTTTTCAACATTAAAAGTCATGCTTCTTGCATACTCAGGATCGTCTTGGCATTGAATCCGTCTGGAACTGACATGAATACGAACCTTCAGCGCGCCCCTGTTTTTTTCATCTCCCATGGCTCGCCCATGTTCGCCCTGGAGCCCCGGCAACTCGGCCCGCGCCTCAACGCGCTGGGCCAGCAACTCACGGGCATCAAGGCTGTGCTGGTGGTGTCGCCGCATTGGCAAACCCGCGAGCTGCAGGTGTCGACGACTACCTCGCCTGACACGGTGCACGACTTTGGCGGGTTTCCGGCCGCGCTATACCAGTTGCAATATCCGGCGCCGGGCCAGCCCGAGTTGGCCAGCGAGGTCCTGCATTTGCTGGAACAGGCGGGTTTTCCGGTCAGCGCGGATGCGCGCCGTGGCCTCGACCATGGCGCCTGGGTGCCGCTGTGGCACGTGTTTCCGCAGGCCAATGTCCCGGTTTTTCAGGTCTCCATGCCGCACCAGCTCGACACCGCAGGCGCGCTGGCGCTGGGCCGTGCCCTGGCGCCCATGCGGGAGCGCGGCGTGCTGATTTTGGGCTCCGGCAGCATGACCCATAACCTTTACGAGTTGCGGCATCCTGATGCCGCAGTGGTGGATTACGCGGTCGAGTTTGCGCACTGGGTGCATCAGGCTGTGGCTCGCGCGGACCTGGATGCGCTGGTGAACTACCGCCGGCTGGCGCCGCACGCCGAGCGTGCCCATCCCACTGAAGAGCACTTTTTGCCTTTGCTGGTGGCGCTGGGCGCCAGCCAGCAGGTGGAAGCCGCGCAGCACATCCCCGGTGACATCACCTATGGTGTTTTGTCGATGGACTCCTATGTCTGGGGCATGAACAACAACGCCAGCCAGGCGCAAGTAGCATGAGCGCCCTGCCAGACACGCTGTCGGCGCTGCAGCAGGGCGCGGATTTCGCCCTGGCGTTCCGCATCAGGCAGCCGCAGCCGGCGCGGCCCAAAGCCCTGCTGCTGTTGCTTCATGGTGTGGGTGGGGCAGAGTCCAATCTGGTGGATCTTGCGGCGGCGGCTGACCCTGACACCCTGGTGGTGTTGCCACGCGGCCCGCTGAGTCTGGGCCTGGGGCAGTTCGCCTGGTTTCGGGTTGCTTTCACCGCCAACGGCCCGCGCATCGAAGCGCAGGAAGCCGAGGCAAGCCGGCTGGCCCTGATTCGTTTTGTGGGTCAACTGCAGGCGGCTTATGGCGTGGCGCCGCGACACACCGTGATTGCCGGCTTCAGCCAGGGCGGCATCATGAGTGCCAGCGTGGCCTTGTCCACACCCGAATGTGTGGCCGGTTTTGCGGTGTTGTCAGGTCGCATCCTGCCCGAGCTGGAACCGCAGCTGGCGGCACCGTCACGCCTGACCGGGCTGCAGGCCTTTATCGGCCATGGCGAGTTCGACAGCAAATTGCCGGTGATGTGGGCGCAGCGCTCGGATGCGCTGCTGTCGCAACTGGGGGTGGCGTACAGCTCGCGGCGTTATCCCATCGATCACGGCATCAGTGAGGACATGCAGGCGGACTTTTTACAGTGGCTGGCAGCTGTTCAACATCAGCAAAAGGCCTGAATGCCGGTTTGCGCCCGGCCCAGAATCAGCGCGTGGATGTCG